>NZKC01000004.1:356-9347 GCA_002692475.1 Candidatus Pelagibacter sp. | reverse complement strand
ATATTTCATTTTTTTTCCAAGGAAAGCTTAAAAGATTTATATCTTTGTTAATCTTATCTATATATTCACTAACACAATTTTTTATAGTTTGAGGCTGTTCTTCTATTTCTTTAGCCATGAAATGTTTGTAATCACCCTTGTCATAGCTAGCTTCTTCAATAGATAATTCTAAGATTTTTTTATTTACTTTATTTCCTTTTTCATCAAAAAAATCGACATTGTTTTTCTTTAAAATACAAAATTCTCCATCATTAAGATAAGAAATTTTATTTGTCATAGATTTAAGTGCGTATGAATCTGATCCTAAATAATTTTCATTCGGTCCATAACCGACAGCTAATGGCGAACCTCTTCTGGCACCAATAATCAAATCTGGTTGATCTTTAAAAATAATACCTAATGCAAAACTACCATGTAATTTTTTTAACATTTTTAAGATCGAGTTTTTTAAATCATTTTCTTTCAAATATTCTGTAATTAAATGAACTATAACTTCAGTATCAGTTTGAGATTTAAATTTGTGCCCTCTTTCAACTANAAATTTTTTTAAAAGAGTTGAATTTTCAATTATTCCNTTATGNACAACAGAAACNCTTTCTGAGGAATGNGGATGAGCATTNAAAGTACTTGGNGCNCCATGAGTAGCCCATCTTACGTGGCCAATTCCAACAGTACCTAACATTTTAATTTTAGAAATATTATTTTCTAAAGTTTTTACTCTTCCCTCACATTTCACTTCATTAATACTGCCATCTAATATTGTTGCAATACCAGCAGAGTCGTATCCTCTATATTCTAATTTTTTTAAAGAGTTGATTATTGATGATGAAACAGGTTTANTGCTAGTTATACCAATAATTCCACACATTATTTTTTTCTCCTATAATTTTTTTTTTCTGTTTGTGGAGATCTAGTTAAGGATAAAGATTTGGCTTTTACATTCTTTGTTATTACTGAACCCGCCCCTACTATTGAACCTTGGTTCAATGTAATAGGTGCAACTAAAGATGAATTTGAACCAACAAAAACTTTATCCTTGATGACGGTTTTGCTTTTCTTAACACCATCGTAATTACATGTAATTGTACCAGCTCCTATATTCACTGATTTACCAATTAAACTATCNCCAANATAGGATAAATGATTTACTTTAGAATTTTTACCTACTGTNCTTTTTTTAATTTCAACAAAATTTCCAACCTTTGATCCAGATTTTAATAAAGTTCCAGGTCTCAACCTAGCAAAAGGACCCACTGAAACACTATTTTCTATTTTTACGTTTTCTAAATGTGAAAACGAATAAATCTTAACATTATTACCTACAATTACTTTTTCAGATAAAACAACATAAGGTTCAATTGTAACATTTTTACCTATCTTGGTTTGTTTAGAAAAAAAAATTGTCTCAGGCGAAATCATTTTTACACCCTTTTTAAGAAATTTATTTCTTAATCTGTTTTGAATCTTTTGTGAATTTGTTAGTTTCATTTGCTTTTTTGTTTATAGTTAAGTAGAGATGATAAATAACTCACAAATTATTTCTTTTTAATACTTTAAAAATGACTCAAAAATTAACAATTTTATTTGATTTAGATGGTACATTAGTTGATACCGCTCCAGATTTAATGGCTGCACACAATCATGTAATGAGAAAATATGGCCATGAAACTAAGACAACTGAGGATATTAGGAAGCTTGTCGGTAAAGGTGCTGCGTCTTTAATTGGTAGGTCTGTATGGGGACAGGCTAAAAAAGAATTCAGTAAAATTACTAATGATAAAATTAAAAAGGAAATGGTGTCAGAATTTATAGATTATTATGGAAAAAATATTGTAGTTGAGAGTAAACTGTTTAATGGTGTTTTAAGTTTTCTTGAGTGGTGCAAAAAAAATAATATTTCAATGGGTGTGTGTACAAACAAACAAGATTATCTAGCGATAGATTTATTAAAAAAAATAAANATCAATCACTTTTTTGAGTATGTTGCTGGTAGCAATACCTTTGANTATTGTAAACCTGATCCAAGGCATCTAACTGATGTAGTTGAAATAATGCAAGGTGATGTTTCAAAAACTATAATGATTGGCGATAGTGAAACAGATGCAGATGCTGCTCATGCAGCTAAGATGCCATTTATACTTGTAAAAGACGGTTATACAGAAAAAACCACCGATCAAATACATCATGATCATTTAATTAGTGATTTTATTGGAATTGAAAAAATAATTTCAAAATATTTACCTCATTAATATTGATTAATATTCTTCCTGCATGTATTAAAAATACAACTTAGGAAATATTTTGATTATTCATAAAGTAAAAGTTTACCCGTCTAAAATTAAACTAGATAAAAAAAAGCAGCTAGCCTGGAAGATTGCTGAAATTGCAAGTGATAATGCTAAACTAAATANAAAATCAGTAGATATGGTTATTAACAGAATAATTGATAACGCATCAGTAGCTATTGCATCATTAAATAGAAAATCGGTAATCTCATCTAGAGAAATGGCAATAGCACACTCTAGAAAAAATGGAGCTACAATATTTGGTGTAAATTCAAATTTAAAATTTGATTGCGAATGGGCTGCATGGACAAATGGCACAGCTGTAAGAGAATTAGATTTTCATGATACCTTTTTAGCTGCCGACTACAGTCACCCTGGTGATAATATTCCACCGTTATTAGCTGTTGCTCAACAAAATAAAAAAAGTGGTTTAGATTTGTTAAGAGGTATTATAACCGCTTACGAAGTTCAGGTTAATTTAGTAAAAGGTATATGTCTTCACAAACACAAGGTTGATCATATAGCTCACCTTGGGCCAAGTGTTGCTGCAGGTATTGGTTCAATGTTAAAACTAAATACTGAAACAATTTATCAATCTGTACAACAGGCATTACACACAACAATCTCAACCAGACAGTCAAGAAAAGGAGAAATTTCGAGCTGGAAAGCTTTTGCTCCTGCTCACGCCGGGAAACTTGCAATTGAAGCTGTTGATAGAACTATGAGAGGAGAAGGCGCACCAAGTCCAATTTATGAAGGTGAAGACAGTGTAATAGCAAGAATATTGGATGGAAAAAAAGCATTATATAAAGTTCCTTTGCCAAAAAAAAATGAAGAGAAAAAAGCTATCCTTGAAACTTATACCAAAGAGTATTCTGCCGAATATCAAGCACAGGCATTAATTGATATTGGAAAAAAATTAAATAAAAAAATTCCTAATCTTAATCAGATTAAAAAAATTGATATTTTTACTAGTCATCATACACATTATGTAATTGGAACCGGGGCTAACGATCCACAAAAAATGGATCCAAAAGCTAGTCGAGAAACCTTGGATCATTCTATTATGTATATTTTTGCAGTTGCTCTGGAAGATGCTGATTGGCATCATGTGAAATCTTATACTAAAGCAAGAGCCTCAAGAAGAAGCACTATTAAGATTTGGCGTTCTATTAAAACCCATGAAGATAAAAAATGGACAAAAAAATATCACGATCCAAATCCAAAAAATAAATCTTTTGGAGCTAAAATTGTTGTTACCTTAAATAATGGTAAAAAAATAATTGAAGAATTAGATAAAGCTGACGCTCACCCATATGGTGCTCGCCCTTTTGAGAGAAAGAACTACATTAAAAAATTTATTACTCTTACAAAAGATATTATATCTAAAAAAGAGAGTGATAGATTTTTAAAAACAGTACAAAACCTAAGAAAATTAAAGTCTGGGCAGCTTAATAGATTGAACATTGAGGTTAATAAATCAAAACTAAAAAGAAATTTAAGAAAAGCTATTTTTTAATGCACTTTGTTAAGAAAAAAATAAAACAAAAAAGAAAAGATTTTATCAAAAAACTAAAAAGTGGAAAAATATTAAGAGTTCCTGGGGCCTACAATCCTCTCACAGCAAAATTGATTGAAGAAATTGGTTATGATGCTGTTTATGTATCTGGNGCCGTCATGTCTAATGACTTAGGTTATCCAGATATAGGATTAACTACTCTTGAGAATGTAAGTAATCGATCTAAACAAATTGCACGTGTTACTAATTTACCAACAATTGTAGATATAGATACAGGTTTTAAATCATGTAAAAAAACTATCCAGACACTAGAAAAATTTGGAATTACAGCTGTTCACATAGAAGATCAGGTTGAAAGAAAAAGATGTGGTCATTTAGATAATAAAGAACTTATCTCTAAGAAGAAAATGATTAAAAAAATTAAAGATTGTGTAAATGCAAAAAAAGATAAAAATTTTAAAATTATTGCAAGATCAGATGCTAAAGNTGTTGAGGGTATTGATAAAATGATAGACAGATGTAAAGCATATATTGATGCGGGAGCTGAAATAATATTTCCTGAGGCTCTAGCTAATGAAAAAGATTTTGAAAAAGTAAGAAAATCTTTAGATTGTTATTTGTTAGCTAANATGACTGAATTTGGAAAGTCNAAGTTATTGAGTTATAAAGAATTAGAAAAACTTGGTTATAATATTGTAATTTATCCTGTTACAACTCAAAGATTAGCTATGCAAAATGTTGAGGATGGTCTGCGTNCTATTTACGCAGACGGACATCAAAATAATGTTATTAATAAAATGCAAACNAGAAAAAGGTTGTATGAATTGGTAGAATATGAAAAATACAATTCTTTAGATAAAAAAATTTATAACTTTAGTACCGAAGGGCACGACTAATGGGCGAAGAAATCAAAAAAGGTTTAATGGGAGTTACGGTTGATGAAACATCGATTTCTAAGGTTATGCCAGAGATTAATTCTTTAACTTATAGGGGTTACGCTGCACAAGACTTATGTGCGAAATGCAAGTTTGAGGAAGTAGCTTATTTAATTTTAAATGGTGACCTACCAAATAGTAAAGAGCTAAAAAAATTTGAAAAAGAAGAAAGAAAAGAAAGAAAATTATCAAAAAGCTTAATTAATATTATTAAGCAAATGCCAAAAAAATCACATCCTATGGATGTAGCNAGAACAGCCGTAAGTGTAATGGGTCTAGAAGATAAAGAAACAACAGATAATTCACCAAAGGCAAATTTTAGAAAATCAATGAGGATATTTTCAAAAACACCTGTTGCTTTGGCAGCTTTTTATAGATTAAGAAAAGGTAAAAAAATAATTTCACCTAAGAAAAAACTTTCTTTTGCTGAAAATTTTTTTCATATGTGTTTTGGTAAAGTTCCTAACAAAGACATTGTAAAGGCTTTTGATGTATCTTTAATTTTATATGCAGAACACAGCTTTAATGTTTCGACTTTTACCGCAAGAACAATAACAAGCAGCTTATCAGATATTCATGGTGCGATTACTGGTGCAATAGCAAGCTTAAAAGGCCCTTTGCATGGTGGGGCCAATGAGGAAGTGATGCATATGATGAACAAAATTAAGAAACCAGAAAATGCATTGAATTGGATTAATAATGCATTGGATAAAAAAGCAGTAGTTATGGGTTTTGGACATAGAGTTTANAAAAGTGGTGACTCNCGNGTTCCNACAATGAGAGAATATTTTGGAAAAGTTGCNAANATTACNAAAGATAAAAAATTTGAAAAAATTTACGATATAGTTGAAAAAGTAATGATAGATAAAAAAAACATTCATCCTAATGTTGATTACCCAACTGGTCCGACCTATCATTTAATGGGTTTCGATACTGATTTTTTTACACCTATATTTGTTATATCTAGAATAACTGGTTGGTCAGCTCATATTATAGAACAACATTCTACTAACAAACTTATCAGACCGCTAGCTGCATATAACGGTAGTCAACACCGTCAAGTTCAATCTCTTAAAGATAGATAATATTAACTAAAAGCTTCTGTCCAATTACCTTGTGTCGATGCTTTTGAATACTCTGTTGCTCTTCCTTCAAAGAAGTTCATGTGCTCTACTGCATTCAACATTGTATCCAACCAAGTCAAAGGATTTTTATCAACTTTATAAATAGGTTCTAATCCCAATTGAGTTAGCCTTCTGTTTCCAATAAACCTAATATAGTCTTTAACTTCCTGTGCAGTTAAACCTTCCATTGGACCCATTTCAAAAGCCAAGTCAATAAAAGCATCCTCGTGCTCAATTATTGTTCTGCACGCTGCGTAAAGTTCTTTCTTTAGTTGAGGCGTCCAAATTTGTGGATTTTCATTNATGAATTCTTTAAATAATCTTATCATAGAATTACAATGCAATGTTTCATCTCTAACAGACCATGTAACTATTTGGCCCATACCTTTCATTTTATTGTGTCTTGGAAAATTTAATAATATTGCAAAACTAGCAAACAATTGTAAACCTTCAGTGAATGCACTAAATACAGCTACCGTTTTTGCAATATCTTCCTTAGAGTTCATATTAAACCCTTGCATATAATCGTATTTATCCTTCATCTCTTTGTACTTCATGAATGCTGAATATTCAGACTCAGGCATTCCAATAGTATCTAATAAATGTGAATAAGCAGCTATATGAACTGTTTCCATTGCAGCAAAAGCAGTCATCATCATTAATACTTCTGTTGGTTTAAAAACAGTAGTGTAATGTCTTAAATAACAATTATTTACTTCAACATCTGCTTGAGTAAAAAACCTGAAGATTTGAGTTAAAAGATTTTTTTCTGCTTGAGATAAATTTTTCTGCCAATCTCTAACATCATCTCCCAAAGGAACTTCCTCTGGAAGCCAATGAATTCTTTGTTGAGTTAACCATGCATCATAACACCATGGATATCTAAAAGGTTTATAAACAGGGTTTTCAACTAGTAGACCCATTTTTTTTGGTTGAATGATCTCTTTTTTTTCTTGCTTAATTATTGACATGATAAACACTCCTCATATTCTGGTTGACTGTCTTGTTGTTTTTTTGATTTATAAACGTTTGCTGTAACGTCAGTTGAATTTGCATCATTTACGTTTTCAGCACGTTGAATTGATTTCGACCTACAATAATACAAGCTTTTCAAACCTTTTTTCCAAGCTTGAAAGTGTATTTGATGTAACTCTTTTTTATGAACATCTGCAGGTAAAAATATGTTTATTGATTGTGCTTGAGATATGTGTGGGGTTCTATCTGCACTTAATTCTATTATCCATTTTTGGTCAAGTTCAAAAGCTGTCTTAAAAACATCTTTTTCATTTTGAGTTAAAAAATCTAGATGAGATACTGAGCCTTGGTTCGTAGTTATGCTAGACCAAACTTCATCATTATCTTTATCGTATTTTGCTAATAATTGTTTAAGGTGTCTATTTCTAACATTGAATGAACCCGAAAGCGTTTTGTGTGTATAGCTGTTAGCTGCAATAGGCTCTACACCTGGTGATGTACCGCCACAAATTATAGAAATAGATGCTGTTGGTGCTATAGCAGTTTTATTTGAAAATCTTTCATTAATTCCATAATCTGCTGCATCTGGACAAGGGCCTCTTTCTTCAGCTAGTTCTTTAGATGCTATGTCTACATATTTATGAATACGTTCAAATATTTTTTTATTCCAAGCCTTGCTCATTACAGATTCAAGTGGGATCATTTTCTTTTGAAAGAATGAATGTAATCCCATGACACCTAAACCAACACTTCTCTCTTTAATAGCGGAATAAGTAGCATCACTAAACTGCTCAGGCGCATTTTCAATAAAGTCTGTCATTACATTATCTAAAAATCTCATTACATCACCTATAAAATTTTCATCATCTTTCCATTCATCATACTTCTCTACATTTAATGATGATAGGCAGCATACTGCTGTTCTGTCTCTTCCATCTTTATCAATTCCTGTTGGTAATGTAATTTCACTACAAAGATTAGAAGTCTTAACTGTTAAGCCTGCGAGTTTATGGTGTTGGGGAATCATTCTATTAACAGTATCAATAAAAACTATATAAGGTTCTCCAGTTTCAATTCTTGCTGTTAAAAGTCTAATCCATAAATTTCTAGCTGAGACTGTTGCTTGTACGGCTCCATCTTTCGGACTCTTTAGTGCCCACTGTTCATCAAGCTCTACTGCTCTCATAAATGCGTCAGTAACTAAAACACCATGGTGTAAGTTTAAAGCTTTTCGATTTGGATCTCCACCCGTTGGTCTTCTCATTTCTATAAACTCTTCAATCTCTGGATGATCGATAGGCAAATAACAAGCAGCAGAACCTCTTCTTAATGATCCTTGACTGATAGCCATAGTTAAAGAGTCCATCACTTTAATAAATGGAATTATTCCAGAAGTTTTTCCTACTCTTCCAATTTTTTCACCAATAGATCTTAGGTTTCCCCAATAACTTCCAATACCTCCACCTCTAGCAGCTAACCAAACATTTTCACTCCATAAATCTAAAATTCCATTTAAACTGTCATTTGCTTCGTTTAAGAAACATGAAATTGGAAGACCTCTTTTAGTTCCACCATTAGATAAAACTGGAGTAGATGGCATAAACCAAAGATTGCTAATATAATTATAAATTCTTTGCGCGTGTAAGTTGTCATCAGCATAGTGACTTGCAACCCTTGCAAAAAGATCTTGAAATGACTCGTTTTCACCAAGATACCTATCACTTAATGTTGCTCTACCAAAATCAGTTAAATTTTCATCTCTACTTCTATCAATCTTAATAGTGATACCTTTTGAATTTTGAAATAGCTCTGTGTTACTATTTAAAGAGAATAAATCTGGTCTTTTATCTTTAGTTAAATCTTGTAAATTTTCGGTACTTTTATATTCAGAGACAGCTTTCTTAATTGCCTGAGACACTAATTTGTTCATATTTCCCTTAATTTTATGTTAAACAACTATATGTTGTATGTAGATTTCTTTAATATACTATATAAATTGAAAATCAACAGAACATTTATAGAACAAATGAATTTTTTTGCAATAAAAAATTAAAAAAAATATAGAAATATCAACATGAAAGAANNGNTAAAAATAGANCCTTTNGGNTTTNGAGAATATGACGCNCGATGGTTGTATCNANAAAGACATNAAT
>NZKC01000003.1 GCA_002692475.1 Candidatus Pelagibacter sp. | reverse complement strand
CCTTGGATTCTTTAAATAATTAGATGTAAATTTTGAAAGATAGCCAAGTATAAAAAAAAATAGAAAAGAAGAAATAGATGCACCTATTCCAAAAGAATATTTGTCTGCTAATTCAAAATTTTTAGATAANTTTCCTAAGAAAAAAACTGTATCTGAGTAAACATGNGGATTTAAATAAGTAAATGCTAATGTTTTTAAAAAAATANTTTTTAATTTATATNNTTNAGATNTAATNTCAAAATTGATGTTNCTATAATTAGACCTANTTTTAGTNAAGATAAAATATATAAGAAAAATAAATAATAAAATATTGAATANAAGTTCAATTTGTTTCGTAAAAAAATCATTAAAATATTCAAATAAAAAAATACCTAAAAAAATNAAAATTAAATCNGATATAGAACAAANTAAACAAACGATAAAAATATACTGTTTTTTTAAACCTTGCTCTATTACAAAAAGATTTTGCGCTCCAATTGCAAGAATTAAACTTAATCCAGTAAAAAAACCAAATATTAAAAATTCCATCTCTCATTTATTATTTCTTATTTTTAAAAAAAGATATATTTTAATTTTATGAGTAAACGAAAAATTATAGATCCAAAGAATTTATCCTTTGAGCCATTTGATAATTATGGTGAACCTGTGAAAGGTATGAGTTGGCATAAAATAAGCTACGATAAAATTAATGGGCAGGGAAGCTTTATACTTAAAATGGATCCAGGTGCTAAAAGTATTCCTCATAAACATGTTAGCTACGAAGAATTTTATGTGCTTGATGGAGAATTAATTGACGCTGATGGAAAGATTTTTAAAAAAGGTGATTTTGTTAGCTACGAACCTGGGTCTACACATTCATCTCATACAAATAATGGTTGTTTAATTTTAGTTTTTATGAGATCAAGAAACGAATTAATTTAATTAGATTTATCTTTTATGATTGGAATACTTGGTGGAATGGGTACTCAAGCAGGGTTAGACTTTTGTAATAAGATAGCTGTACTAAATAGAGGAAAATCTGATCAAGAGTATCCAAAATTTATTTTATATAACAAGTCAGACACGCCTAAAAGACCAGAAAATTTAAAAAAATATCACAACGTTTTAAAAGAATTAATCAAAGGTTGTCAATTATTACAAAAAAATAAATGTAAATTTATTGTTATGCCATGTAACACTGCTCATTATTGGCAAGAGGATATTCAAAAGANNATAANNATACCTTTAATAAGTATGCCNAAAGAAGTTTATCTTCATNCCAAAAAAACATGTAAAAAAAATTCTAAAATAGGAATTTTGTGCACAGAGGCGACAATAAAAACAAAAGTTTATAGCAAATATTTCGATAAAAGTTTTCAGCTTGTTTCACCTGGAAAAAAATTACAAAAAAATAGTGTGAATAAAGCAATCAAATTTGTAAAAATGGGAAGAGTTAAAGATGCTGAAAAAGTACTTAAACAAGCAGTTAACTATTTAATAAAAATAAAATGTAAAAAAATTATTTTAGGATGCACTGAACTTCCNATTGCAATTTTTGCATATAAGTCTTTTAAAAAAATAAGAGAATCTAAGATTTTTATAGATCCAAACTTGTTATTAGCTCAAGTTTCAATGAAAAAATANAAAAAGAAATGATTAGAAACGATGCGCTTCCAAATAAGTTCACTTTGTATTGTAGAAGGTTTTTTTATTTTTTAAAAAATGAGAGATTTAACAAAAAATTTAATTATGATTGGAATAAAACGTTAACTAGATTTGATATTATTAATCAAATTATCAAAACAAAAAAGTTTAAATCCTATCTAGAAATTGGATGTCAAAGTGATGTTAATTTCTCAAAAATTTNAATTGATAATAAAGTTGGNGTAGACCCCCAAACAGGTGGAACTATTCGAATGACCAGTGATGATTTTTTTTTACAAAATAAAGATACTTATGATTTAATCTTTATTGATGGTTTGCATATTCATGAACAAGTATTGAAAGATATAGATAATTCCCTAAATGTTTTAAACGATGGAGGAGTAATTTTGCTGCATGATTGTCTTCCAGCCAAGATTTGGCATCAAACTATTCCACAAACTCATTCTAGTTGGAATGGTGATGTTTGGAAATCAATTGTACAGTCAAGGACTAGAGCTGACATAGATACTTATACTATTAAGGCTGATCAAGGATTAGGGCTTATTTTAAAAAGAAAAAATAAAGATCTATTAGTTCATCCAATAGAAAATTTTAAAAATTTAAAATTTAAAGATTATTATAATCATCATGATAAGTTTATGAGACTTATCGATGAAAACAAAGTTTTAGATACTATAAATCAATAAACCGACAACCCTTTTAAAAGTTGTCGGTTTATTTAATTATTTTAGTATTATTTCTTTGGATCTGGAACTTTACGTAAATATGGTTTTACCGTCTCCCATCCATCAGGATAAATCTTTTTAGCCTCTTCATCNGTAACCTTGGTAACAATAATTACATCATCTCCAGGTTGCCAGTCTGCAGGTGTAGCAATTTTATGTTCTGCAGTTCTTTGCATAGAGTCGATAGTTCTTAATATCTCATTAAAGTTTCTTCCTGTAGTCATAGGATAAGTTAGAAATAAGCCAATTCTTTTATCCGGTCTTATAATGTAAACTGTTCTAACAGTTTCGTTATCAACTGCTGTTCTTCCCATTGAACTAGTTCCTGCATCCCCTTCTAACATGTTATAAAGTTTTGCAACTTCTAACTTTTCATCGGCAACAATAGGATAGTTTGGTTTTAAACCACAAACATCCTTAATGTCCTCTAGCCACTTTACATGGTCAGAAACAGGGTCAACACTTAAACCCATTACTTTTACATTTCTCTTTTCAAACTCTGGTTTCATTTTTGCTAATGCACCAAGTTCTGTTGTACAAACTGGTGTAAAATCTTTTGGATGTGAAAATAATACACCCCAGCTATCACCCAGCCATTCATGAAAAGATAATTTGCCCTCAGATGTCTCTGCTGTAAAATCTGGAGCTTTACTATTTATTTTTAAAGTCATTTTTACCCTTTATTAGTATTTGTTTATTAGAATAATTATAAGTTATTAGTTACATATTTCAACGATATTCAATTTTGTGAACTCAACTTATAGGATGTATATCTCTATTGAACATTAGATGCTACAATTTGCATATTATGAATAACTCAAAACACTCAAATGTATTAATAATTGGTGGAGGATGCGCGGGGATATCTGTAGCATCTAGACTTCACAGTTTAAAATCNGATCTAAATATNTCTATAATAGAGCCATCAGATAAATCATTGTATCAAGCTGCTTGGACATTAGTTGGCGCAGGAGCATATGACAAAGATAAAACAATAAAATCAATGTCAGAAGTGATGCCAAGTTATGTTAATTGGATTAAAAGCCATGCACAAAGTTTTTCACCAGAGTCGAATACTGTTAAAACTTCGGATGGTGACTGTACTTATGACTACCTTGTAGTGTGTCCAGGATTAAAATTAAACTTTGATGGAGTTGCAGGATTAAAAGAGTCATTAGGGAAAAATAATGTCTGTACAAATTATGATGCAGATATGGCTGTATATACGTGGGAATGTTTAAAAAATTTGACTGGTGGAACTTTGTTATTCACTGAGCCACCTATGCCTATTAAATGTGCNGGTGCACCGCAGAAGATTGCTTACTTAGCAGCAGACCATCTTAAAAAGAAAGGAATGCTAGATAATAGTAACTTAGAATTTTTATGTGCCAAACCAGTTATATTTGGTGTTCCACATTTTCAAGGACCTTTAAATGAGGTTTGCGACTCTTATGGTATCAAGAGAAGTTTTCAGCATAATTTAATATCTGTAGACGGAAATGCTAAAGAAGCGGTTTTTAAACAATCAGACAAAGATGGTAATTCAAAGGAAGTTACAAAGAAATTTGACTTTATTCATGTAACACCACCTCAAACTTCTCCAGATTTTATTAAAAACAGTCCACTTGCTGATGCTGGTGGATGGGTAGATGTTGATCATAAAAATGGAACACTTAGACATACAAAATATGAAAATATTTATAGTCTTGGGGATGTAATGAATGCACCTAACGCTAAGACAGGTGCAGCGGTAAGAAAACAAGCACCAATTGTTGCGCACAATATTATAAAAGATATTAATAAATCGTCAGATGAATATAGACTTTACGATGGATATGGAGCTTGTCCTTTAACTGTAGCTTATGGCAAGGTAATGCTTGCTGAATTCTGTTATGGAGGAAAGGTCACACCTAGTTTTCCTTTTGATCCAACGAAACCAAGTTCGTTTTATTGGCAAATGAAATCAAAACTTTTTCCTTGGTTGCAGTGGAATGTAATGTTTAAAGGAAAAGAGTGGAGCAAACCTGCTCATAAAGCTATTGCAAAATAGTTCCAATTAAATAAAATCATTTCAAAGATACAAGTTATGATTTTTAAACAACTATTTGACAATAAATCTTCTACTTATACCTATGTTCTTGCAAGTGACAAAGGAAGGGAAGCTTTAATAATTGACCCTGTAATAGAGCATACTAATGAATATATAAAACTTTTAAAAGATTTGGATTTAAAATTAGTTAAGGTAATTGACACACATATACATGCCGATCATGTAACAGGCTTAAATGAATTGAGTCAAAAAACAGATTGTACAAAAATTATGGGTGAAAAATCAAAGTCTGAAGTTGTTGACTTGCATGTTAAAGAGGATGATAAAATTAAAATTGAAAATATTGAGCTTAAAGTATTGTATACGCCTGGTCATACAGATTGTTCTTATAGTTTTTTAATGAATGATAGAGTCTTTACAGGTGATACATTATTAATAAATGGAACTGGTAGAACAGATTTTCAAAATGGAAGTGCTAAGGATCAATATAACTCTCTGTTTAATAAATTATTAAAACTTCCTGAAAACACAATTGTTTTACCTGCGCATGATTATAACGGTAAAAAATCATCGACCATAGGTAACGAAATTAAAAATAATCCAAGACTACAAGTAAGCTCTGAAGATCAGTATATTGAGATTATGAACAATTTAAATTTGGCAAACCCAAAAATGATGGATATTGCAGTCCCTGCTAATGTAAAAGGCTTAACAGCAGATCAATTATAATTAGCGTCAAATTAAGCATTGAAATTTTTAGTTGAATAATTATAAATCATCTATGCTTTGTGAGAACTTAAAATGTAAGTGCCCTAACTGTATAAACAGTAAATGCAAATGTGATGGCACTATAGATTGTCGTTGCAAACCTGAAGAGACTACTTGTTGTTGCGATAAGTAGTTTTTGTAATCAAAAACCAAATTATATTATGAATGATTTTTTAGAGTCTATTATTAAAAGAGATCCTGCTGCAAAATCTAAACTCTCAATAATTTTAACTTATCCAGGAGTTAAAGCAGTTTTTTTTCATAAAATTGCAAATTTTTTTGCAATAGCAAAGTTTGATTTGATAGCAAGAATAATTTCTCAGTTTTCAAGATTTTTAACTGGNATTGAAATACATCCAAAGGCAAAAATTGGAAATAATTTATTTATAGATCATGGAATGGGTGTNGTTATTGGTGAGACATCTGATATTGGTGACAATGTTACTATTTATCATATGGCTACATTAGGAGGTATTTCTCCAAGTATTAATTCAGATGATCAAAGNAATACAAAGAGACATCCAACTTTAATGGANAATGTTGTAGTTGGATCAGGTGCNCAAATATTAGGGCCTGTNACNATTGGTAAAAATGCAAAGATTGGTGCAAANGCTGTTGTAACAAAAGATGTTCCACAAAATGCAATCATGGTTGGNATTCCNGCNAAAAATGTAGGTGAAAGTTCAGTTGATGATCAAACTTTTAAACCTTATGGTATCACCGAGCAAAGTGATAAAAATTAAATGAAAAACTCTCAAAATAATTTTATAGAAGGTGTTGGCAATACGCCTTTGGTAAAACTTCAAGCGGCATCAGAAATAACGGGATGTAATATTTATGGTAAAGCAGAATATTTAAATCCTGGTGGATCTGTTAAGGATAGAGCTGCGCTTGCTTTAATTAGAGACGCAGAAGAAAAGAAACTTATTTCAAAAGGTGGAACTATAGTTGAAGGAACTGCAGGAAATACTGGTATTGGATTATGCTTAATAGGTAATTCTATTGGTTACAAAACTGTAATTGTAATGAATGATAACCAAACACAAGAAAAAAAAGATATGCTTAAAAATATTGGTGCAGATCTTAGACTAGTGCCNCCAAAACCCTATAAGGACGATGGTAATTATGTAAAAGTTGCTGGTAGACTTGCAGACGAATTAAAAAATTCAAATAATCATGGAGTAGTTTGGGCAAATCAATTTGATAATACCGCAAATTCGAAAGGTCATTACGAAAGTACAGGACCTGAAATTTGGGATCAAACAGATGGTAAAGTTGATGCTTTCATTTGTGCTTCAGGAACTGGTGGTACAATTGCAGGTGTCAGTAGTTTTTTAAAAGAAAAAAATAAAGATGTAAAAATTTATTTATCTGATCCAGCNGGATCATCACTTTACAATTATATAAAANANGGTGAGCTTAAAAGTGAAGGTAGTTCAATAACTGAGGGAATTGGTTCTAGTAGAATAACTGCAAACTTTGCAGAAGCAAAGATTGATGGAGCTTTTTCTATAACTGATAATGAGTCTTTACCGGTATTATATGATCTAATTCAAAACGAAGGTCTNAGCCTTGGAACAAGTTGTGGAGTAAATATTGCAGGAGCAATCAAACTTGGTAAAGAATTAGGCCCTGGAAAAACCATTGTAACAATATTGTGCGACAAGAGTGATAAATATAATAGTAAATTGTTTAATAAAAAATTTCTTGAGGAAAAAGGTTTACCGTATCCAAGCTGGATATAATTGATATATTGTTATTAATATGAGATTAAAAGATTGTTATAATTTTGCAGATTTTAGAAAGCTTGCTGAGAAAAAATTACCCTCACCTATCTTCCACTATATTGATGGTGCAGCTGATGATGAAATTACTTATAAAAGAAATACAAATGCATTTGATGATGTTGATTTAGTTCCGAATGTTTTAAGAGGTGTTGAAAATATAGATTTATCAACCACTATATTTGGAAAAAAATTAGATCTTCCTTTTTACTGTGCACCAACAGCTCTTCAAAGATTATTTCATTATGATGGAGAACGTGCTGTAGGAAGAGCTGCTCAAAAGTTTAATACAATGTTTGGTGTTTCTGCATTGGCTACAGTTAGTGTAGAAGAAATATCTTCTTTAATTGATACTCCAAAAATGTTTCAATTTTATTTTCATAAAGATAGAGGGCTCAATGACTCATGTTTAGAAAGAGCAAAAGCGGCTAAGTTTGATGTTATGGCGTTAACTGTTGATACTATAACNGGAGGAAATCGAGAAAGAGATCTTAGAACTGGATTTACATCTCCCCCTAAACTTACATTATCAAGTTTATATAGNTTTGCTACAAAACCAATGTGGGGAATAAACTACTTAACTAAAGGAAAGTTTGAATTACCTCACTTACAAGATTTTGTAAAAGAAGGTACCAGTACAAACTCTTCTATCGGTAATTATTTTTCAACTATGTTGGATCAATCTATGAATTGGAATGANGCNGAAAAATTATGCTCTCAATGGGGTGGTCATTTTGCACTTAANGGAATTATGAGTGTAGAGGATGCAAAGAAAGCAGTTGATATTGGATGTACAGGTATAATGGTTTCAAATCATGGAGGAAGACAACTTGATGGATCAAGATCTCCTTTTGATCAATTAGCAGAAATCGTAGATGCAGTTGGTGATAAGATTGATGTTATTTGTGAAGGTGGATTTCAAAGAGGTACTCACATGTTAAAGGCATTATCAATTGGTGCCAAAGCATGTTCAGGTGGAAGATTATATCTTTATGCATTGGCTGCAGCGGGACAAGCGGGTGTTGAAAGAGCTTTAGGACAGTACAAGACNGAATTAGAAAGAGACATGAAACTTATGGGTTGTACTAAAATCAGTGAACTTAATAGAAATAACCTTAGATTCAGAAACATTAAGTAAATTTACAACCTGACCTTTGCATTTTGGTCATAACACAGCGGCAGTTTTTACACTTTATAATAAATTCTTAACATTTTANGTTTAGGNTAGGGAGANTTACAATGAAAAAAATATTTTTAATTTTAATAAGCTTGATATTTATAAATACAGCTAATGCAGAGGACTTAAGTAAAGAAAATACTGACAAGGCATGGGATTGTGTTGGTATTTACATGGCTAATTACTTTTTACCATCAGGTGAAAGTTTTGAGTATGGTATGAAAGAAAAATCAATGGCATCAGTTAAAGTTTGGAAAGAATATGCTTTAGAAGTGGGAATTAAAGAAGAAGTTTGGGATGCAGGAGTTAACAAGTCTGTAGATAAATATTACGGATCTAAATATGATGAAAAATTAACCGAAGGTTGTCATACGTTTCTTGAAAAAACAATTCCAAATGGCGAAGAAAGAGTAAAGAAGGTAGCTCAAACATTATATTAACAAAGGAGAAAAAATGGACGTAAAAGAACAAACGAGAAAAGCTTACGAGCTTTTTGGTAAAGGCGATATGGAAACTTTTTTTAATGAAATGATTGATGACAATATTGTTTGGACATTTCCAGGTAAAGAAGGTGTTCATCCATTATCAGGGGTGCATAAAGGTAAACAAGCAATGATGGCTGCAATGTCAAAAATTCCTNCGATATGGCCNAATTTTCATTTAAAAATTTTAGACATGATCAGTGAAGGTAATAAAGTATTTGTTAGAGTGCATGCAACTGCTGACAANATGGATACTATGTTTGGTCATTATTTTGAGTCTAGTGATGAAGGAAAAACTAAAGTTATGATGACTTTTGATGATACTCTNAGCATGTTTAATGCTATGAAAAAATAAAAACTAAACTAGAAGGAAAAAAATGAAAGATTATTTAACAACACATATGTTTAAATCAGCAGAGATGAAGAAGAAAATGCAAGAAACAATGGGGTCAATGACGCCTGAAGATATTGTTAAATCTACAACTGGTCCAAAGGCAGTTTGTCAATCATCATTTGTTTCTCCTGGGGACGATTTAGTAATGTTTTGTCACTGGAAGGCTGAGAGTGAAGAAGCAATCAATGAACAACTAGGACCTATGAATGATTTTTATGAGCCACATAAACATCAAGTAATTGAACAAATCATGGATTTCAATAAAATGAGATCTTAAATAACAATTAGAAGGTTGAGATAAAAATAGTAAGTGATGTCTGCATACGTTATTGCCCAGATTAATATGAAGCACAAAGAGGGTTTCAAAGAATATGCTGATAAAGTTCCACAAACAATAAAGAACTTTGGAGGTAAATATTTGGTGAGAGCTGGAGAATTTCAAACNAAAGAGGGTAAATGGGATTTTTCTAGAAATGTTATAATAGAATTTCCAAGCTATGAAATTGCTTTGAAATGGTACAACTCAGATGAATATAAACCTATCAAACAAATGCGTTTAGATAATGCTGAGGGAAATTTAATAATAGTAAAAGGAATATAAAGGAGAAAAAAAATGGAAAAAGAAATGTTAGCTTTAATTAATCTTAAAGAAGGTAAACTAGAAACTTTTATGGGATGGATGCAGTCTGATGAAGGTATGGAAGTAAGGAAAAGTGTTGCTTATCCAGAAAAAACAATTGGAGCAATGAAGCCTGACAAAAGTGGGATTATGTTTAAGGTGTCAGTTCATAATGAAGCAGGAATGAAGGAATTTGTTGCTGGAAATAACCCAAAAGCTAAAGCGATTTATGCTGAATGTGTAGACAATGTACAGCTATGGGAATTATCAAAAGTAGAGGTAAAATAATGGCAAAATTTTATTTAATTGGAAAGATTAGTCAGGATTTAATGCAACGTATGCAAAATGATCCGTCTGCTGATAGATACGCTTCAACTAAAAAAGTTACTGAAGCAGCAGGATTAAAACTAATCAGTTACGAGTGGGTAAGAGGAAGATTTGATGTAATTTCGTGTGTTGAGGGTGAGTACGAACAGGCTGTTGCTTTAAAAATAACTTTTAAAAATTCTGGTCTTATGGATGATTTAATGGTTCATGAAGTAATTGACTACAATAAAGCATTTACTAACGCTGCTAACGCCGCTAATAGTGTTATTAAACCAGGAAAATAAAAATAAAGGGGAATATAAATGTCAATAATAGAAAAAATGTCGAAAATAATAAATGATGGAGATACGTCAGCAGCAGATCAATTAATACATGATGATTATCAATTTTTAATGCATGCATCCGGTAAAAAACTAGGAAAGTCAGATGTAATTAAATGGCTTGGTATGAAAGATATACAAAAAGAAAAAGTGAGAGTTCTTTTTGAAAATGATGAAGTTGGATTTGAACACGCTTATGCAACTTTCAAAGATGGTAACAAAGAAGCGGTTATGACTTATTATAAATTTAAGGATGGTAAAGTTGTATACCAAGAAACTGGNGCAACTAAGTTACCAAAGTAAATATTAAATGATAAGAAAGTTATTTATCGTTTTTCTGTTTTGTACTTTTTTAAATCCTGNCNATGCTAAGGATGATCACGTATTAGAACTTAATAAATTATTTACCCAATTAAAAAGTATAGGAGATCCTGCTGATGCAAGAGAAGTTGAGGATAGGATTTGGAAATTGTGGACCACACATCCATCTGAGAAAACTTTGACTGATCTTTTAGCAAAAGGTTCTGGTTATATGATGCAAAATCAGCTTACTAGTGCTCATAATGTTTTTTCAAAAGTAATCGAATTAGATCCTAATTGGGCAGAGGGCTGGAATAAAAGGGCAACAGTTCTTTACATGATGGGAAGCTTTGAGTTATCACAAAATGATATTGATATGGTTCTAAGCCTTGAGAAAAGACACTTTGGTGCCCTTTCAGGTCAAGGTCTTGTACAAACCGCATTACAAAATTATCAAAAAGCAATTGATAGCTACATTGAAGCTCATAAAATTTACCCATCATCACAATCTACATTGCAGATGATTGAACAATTAAATATATTAATACAAAAAGAGAGTATTTAAGAAGACTTATAATATTCCCAGTCACTTCCAAACTGGCATCATTGGACAAATAATTATGGAATAAATGGATCATTTATTTTTTTCTGCGATCATCATAACCGCATTTGATATTTTTCTAATAATTTATGCTTTTACTCTTCCGCTATATCCAAGTGTATGGCGTAAAAAAGTAAACAAAAGATATAATAATGATACAGCTACTGGAATTGTTATAATTTTTACGACTTTATTGTGTTGTATTCTTTGGGTTATCTATTTCTATTTTAAATTATTTCAACTATAGTTTTTAATATGAGTAATTTAACTGCNTATTTAATTCTTTTAATTGCTGTAGTGCTTGGCACAGCATCCAATGGTTTTGCAAAAAGTGCTCAGGGTTTTACTTTATTAATTCCTAGCATTTTAACTGCTNTAACAATTGTTGGATGTATGTACACTTTGTCTTTGGTTATGAAAACAATTCCTGTTGGCGTAACATATGCATCTTTTGCTGGACTATGTATTATTGCAACTATTGCTGTTGGAATATTCAAATTTAACCAAATGCCTGACATGTACACTATTGTTGGAATGATTTTAATTATCTCTGGTGTTTTGATTGTAAATTTACTTGGAAAAACTAACTAAAAATTAGCTGGTATAATAAATTTAGTATCTAGATTATTCAGTTCATNTATTTCTAATAGATCTTTAGTATTTAACTTTGAATAAAGATGTGGAAAAAATANTTTACCAGATTCTTCCCACTTTAAATTTTTTAAATTATTTGACGGAAATTTTAAAAGTATTAAATTTTTTTCACTTTTATAATATTTTTCTAAAGTTCCAATTAATTGATCTTTTGTTGAAAAATGAATAAATCCATCATTTACATCTTTTTCAGTTCCTGAATAGTAATCGGTTTTTTTAAATACCTCATATTCATTTTTAGTTAAAATTTTATAAATAAATTCAGTTTGCACTTTTTAAAAAATATTTAAGAGTTAATTTTACCTAAATAATTAACTAAAATTACTCCTACGATTATCAAGATAATACCAATGGTGCCATAAATGTTAGGGGATTGATTATATTTAATAATTCCAAACAAAGTAACAGCAATTATTGTAAGGCCTCCATACGTTGCGTAA
>NZKC01000036.1 GCA_002692475.1 Candidatus Pelagibacter sp. | reverse complement strand
TGGTATTGAACCAACAATAGATAGGGATAATGATAAGAATACTGTTATTTCATTAAGAGAGATTGCTAAAGAAACTATTAAAGTTAACGATTTGACAGAGAGTGCTGTCTATAAACTTAGAAAGCATGTTGAGCAAGTAGATGANACATCTATAGAAGACGAAGAAGTNGGGGATGATTTTGAAAATATGTATAAAGGTGAAATTTCAAAAAGTGGNGCNCCAATANTNCCNTCAAANAGAGCAAGAAAAATTCCAGAAAAAATTCANGTTTCAAAAGATGATTTNGCNGANATATCTGGNGGAGCTCAACCAGAAGTGAANGTAGANACAGANCAAANTGANNCTNNNGANAANGAAGANNTATCTTTAGATCANGTNACNGAAGCNGAAGAGNAANCNNAAGATCANGNNNCTGAAGANACNGAAAATAATTCTNAGTNATAANCTANATTTANNAATCAAGAATTNANAATAAAATCTGCNGCACGCTCNGCTATCATTAANGTTGGAGCATTTAANTTACCNCTTGTNATCTCTGGCATAACAGAAGCATCAGCGACTCTAATATTTTNTAAACCNTGAANTTTTAATTTTTCGTCAACAACNGCTGNNTTNTCAGTACCCATTTTTAATGTNCATGATGGATGGTAAGCTGTTTCTGCNTTTGATCTTATATAACTCTCTATTTGTTTNNTATCATTAGCATTTTCNCCAGGTCCGATTTCTTTTCCNGCNTAAGGNNTCATTGANNTTTGACTTAATATTTTTCTAGCAACNTGAATACATTTTACTGTNTCATTAAGATCGTACTCNTTCTCNAAATAATTAAATTGTATTTTNGGATAATCATATGGGTTAGAGCTNTTTAAAGTTATATGACCTCTACTTTTTGGTTGATTCAAACTTGCATGCANCTGATANCCATGTNTATCTGGATCAACTTTTCCNTGATCTATTACAAANGCAGGAAAAAAATGAAATTGTATATTTGGATATTCTTTATCNGAAGAAGATTTNCAAAAACCACCAGCCTCTAAGAATGAAGTNGANCANGGACCACTTTTATTNATAAACCATTGTATACCTGCTTTAATCATATTAAATTTATTNACATANGTGTANANAGTATCNGGAGTTTTGCATTCTTGTTGTATGTATGTTTCAAGATGATCTTGAAGATTTTTACCAACNCCATCNATATTATGAATAGTTTCAATTCCTTTATCTTTTAAATGTGNACCNGGACCTACACCTGATACCATTAACAATTGTGGTGAATTTATCGATCCTCCACTAAGAATAACTTCTTTATTAGCNTAAATTTTTTTAACTTTNTTTTTTATCTTAACTTCAATTCCAATTGCTTTCCTTCCATCAAAAATTATTTTTTCAACAAAAGACTCAGTNAATATATTTAAATTTTTTCTATTTTTTACTGAATTTAAATAATATTTTGATGCACTTGCTCTTTCACCCTCATGAATGGTAACATCATACATACCAAATCCCTCTTGGTTTTCGCCATTCATATCGCTNTTAATTTTATATCCTGCTTCTTTTGCAGAATTCAGAAATGCTTTAAATAATGGATTTTTATTTTTNGATTGATTAATTGGAAGTATACCATCTCCACCTCTATATTTATTTTCCCCACCAGACCATGTTTCTATTTTTTTAAAAAAAGGTAAAACTTTTTCATAACTCCAGTCTTTAAGACCAAATGATGCCCACCTGTCATAATCATTTTTATTACCTCTTACATAAACCATACCATTGTGAGCAGAACATCCTCCAATCATCTTACCTCTTGGGCAAAATAATCTTCTATTNTTTAAATATGGCTCAGGTTCAGAATAATACTTATAATTATATTTTGGATCATGCATTGCATAAAGAATAGCAAGTGGCATGTTTACTTTCCAAATGTCACTTTTTTTACCAGCTTCGAAAATAGCAACATTATTTTGAATTTTTTCTGACAATCTGTTAGCCAAAACACATCCAGCTGTTCCTGCTCCAATAATTAAATAATCAAATTTCAAAGTAATACTCTTATTGTGGGTGATCACCCTCTATAGCAATTCTGTCCATCACTCTTTCGTGTCCTAAGCCTCTACCTGGAAAAAAGTCCGTTAGTCCTTGATGTAATGTACTTCTGTTATCCCAAATTGCTACAGCATTTTCAGTCCATTTAAATCTACATGTAAAATCCAATCTNTCTTGGTGTCTAAAAATTTTATCCAAAATTTCATCACTTTCATTCTCTTCCATATCTAAAATTCTTTTTGTATACATTGAATTTACATATAATATTTTTTTTCCAGTTTCAGGATGAGTTCGAACTACAGGATGTATATTTGAATATTCATTTAGGTTACCATTACCCTCCATAGCATTGTAGGCATCAACAAAAGCAGCGGCACCTAAAGAGCTATGAACTGCTTTTTTATCTTTTATTTTATCTTTTATTTTGTCTTCTAATGTTTCATAAGCTATNTCCATATTAGAAAACATTGTATCGCCTCCTACGGGTGGTATTTTTAAAGATCTTAAAATAATTACCTTTGTTGGTTTTGGATTATANCTAACATCAGTGTGCCAAGTTTCACCCCACTGATGTTTTTCATCTGGTTCTTTAATTATTCTCAAAATTTCTGGATATTCTTCTCTTCCCTTTACATAAATATGTTTTTCTAGAGNTCCAAAATGTTTAGCTAAATTAATTTGTTCTTCGGATGATATATCTTGGTCTCTAAAAAAAAGTGCTTTATGTTCTAATAATAAATTATTAATTTTATTCCAATTTTNGGTCGTTGAATCTTTTAGGTCTATACCTGTGATTTCTGCACCTAATGCGCCTGATAGTAAATTAGTTTTAATCATTTCAATTTTTATAATCGGGTTCTTCTTTATCTAAAATCAATCTTATTTGATCTAAATGAGCTCTTCCATTATCTGATGGATAATCAGACCATTCTTGAGCAGTTTTTTCTGCTACCTCGTGGGACGCTATATTTAATTCCTTACCAGTTGCTAAAGCTGTTAAATAAGTCTCAGCAGATCTTTCAAAATAATATAAGGCATCAAATCCATCTGAAATAGTTTCACCAGTAGTTAAAATTCCGTGGTTTGCCATTAATAAATTTTGTTTATTCCCTAACGCTGCTGCCATCTTCAATGACTCTTCTTCAAAACCCATACCACCATACTCATCGTATAAAGAGACCCTATTATAAAATCTCATTGTATTTTGATCTATTGGAGGAAGGGTAGGATCTTTTAGAGTTGATANGGCTGTTGCATATTTTGAGTGTACGTGAAATATACATTTTGCATGAGGTACTTTTTGATGAATTGTGCCATGAATACTTATAGCTGTAGCATCCACAACATCTGGTTTAGTTTTTAGATCTTCAATATTATCATTTGTTACTAAAATTAAATCGCTAGCTTTAATTTGACTAAAATGAATACCAGCCTTGTTGACATAAAATTCACCAGAAGAACCAGGCACACACGCACTAAAATGGTTTGCAACCCCTTCATTCATATTTAATCTTGCAGTCCACCTAAATGTAGCTGCTAAATCTTTTTGTAATTCAGTTATTTTCATTTAAATAATAATGAATTATATTAGATTATAATAATATGAACAATAAAGTTTTTGTAACTTGTGCAGTGACTGGTTCTGGTGATACAGCTAGTAAACATCCAGATTTACCTAAAACTCCAGAACAAATAGCAAAAGCCTCTATCGAGGCTGCAAAAGCTGGCGCTGCAATTGCGCACATTCATGTAAGAGAGAAAGATGGAACTCCAAGTAGAAGACCAGAATTATATAAAGAGGTAGTCGANAGAATTAGATCTAGTGGGACTGATGTAATTTTAAATTTAACAACTGGNATGGGTGGAGATCTTGATATTGGTCAAGGTAACAATCCTCTAGAATTTGGACCAATGACAGATATGGCAAATGTGATGGAAAGAATATCAAGCGTTGAACAATTTCTTCCTGAGATTTGTACTTTAGATGCAGGAACTTTAAACTTTGGAGATAGTTCAGTCATTACAGTTAATACTCCCAANGATTTGAGAAAAGCTGCAAAAAAACTAATGGAAATTAAAGTCAAACCAGAAATTGAAGCTTTTGATTTAGGCAATATGTGGTTTGGTGCGCAATTATATAAAGAAGGATTGTTAAGTGATCCTCCAATGTTTCAAATGTGCCTTGGAATTCCATGGGGTGCGCCTGCTACCACTTTAGCAATGCAAGCAATGAAAGACATAATGCCAAAGGAGGGTGTTTGGTCTGGATTTGCAATTTCAAAAAATGAAATGCCATTTGTTGCTCAAACAGTTTTAATGGGAGGTAATCCAAGAGTAGGGCTTGAAGACAATTTATATCTATCAAAAGGTAAGCTAGCAACCAATGCTCAGCTAGTAGAAAAAGCTATAAGAATAGTAAACGAATTGGGTTATTCTACTATGACCCCTTCAGAAACAAGAGAAAAATTAAAACTTGTTAAACACAAGTAATGTCTAATATAAAAAATGTTGCAGTNATTGGAACTGGCGTAATCGGAACAGGTTGGATTATTCGTCTTTTAGCACACAATAAAATTGTTTATGCATTTGATAAAGATATCAAGTCAAAAAAAAAACTAATAGAGGAGATTAAAAGNGCTTGGCCTTATACAAAAAAACTTTTTAATAAAAAAAAATTAAATTTAAAAAATTTTAAATATTTTACATCTTTAAAAGAAACTTTGAAAAACGCNGATTTTNTCCAAGAATGTGCAACNGAAAATTATTCTTTGAAAACTAATTTACTTAGTAAAATCGGAAAATATTCAAAACAAAATACCATTATTTCATCTAGCTCATCAGGATTNCTTCCTACAAGAATTTATTCAAAATGTAAGAATCCTCAAAGAGGAATTATAGGGCACCCATTTAATCCTGTTTATTTATTGCCAGCTTTGGAAATTGTNCCAGGAAAAAAAACATCTAAAGCAATTTTAAATAAAGCTAAAAGATTTTATAAATCAATCTCAATGAATCCAATAATGGTTAANCANGAGTTNCCNGGTTATTTATCNGATAGATTACAAGANGCTTTATGGAGAGANGGGNTNCATATNATTAATGANGGNCANGCAACNACAGANGATTTNGATAGAGCNATTGAAGATGGTCCNGGNTTAAGATGGTCNTTNATGGGNACNTTTTTAACNTTTCATNTNGCTGGNGGAAAANNTGGAATGAAACATATGNTNGANCANTTTGGNCCNGCTTTAAAANTNCCATGGACNAAATTAAANNCTCCNAANNTATCAAANAAANTANCTNNATCGGTTGGTAGATGGAACCAAAAAACAATCAAGAGGAAAGTCTGTAGCAAAAATTTCTAATATAAGAGATGAGTATTTAGTTGATTTATTAAAGCTTAGGAAAAAGTATGAGAAGAAAATTAGAAATTAATCTAGTCTAGTAGCGTTACCATCAACACCTATAATTTGTCCAGAAATTCTTTTAGCATCATCAGATATTAAGAAGCTACACATGGATCCAATATCTTCTTCATAAACCCAACTATTAATTGATGCCATAGATATAAACTCTTTTTCAATAGACTTTTTTGAAATTTTTAAAAATTTGGCCTTATCTCTTATTACCCTAACCATACGATCACCTTTTATAGTTCCTGGACATATAGCATTTACTCTAACTTTAAATTTCCCTAGCTCCATTGCTAAAGTTTTAGTAATTCCAACTACAGCCCATTTGCTTGCTGCATAAGGAGATCTCAGAGGAAAACCCATTATACCTGCTCCAGATGCCATATTGATAATTGAACCTCCTTTATTATTTTTTAACATTGGAATAGCAAGTTTAGTAAAATAGAAATGACTGATTACATTTATTTTTAAGGTATTTTCCCAATGTTTAGAGGATAATTTTTCAATAGTTCCCGTTGGTCCTGCAACTCCAACATTATTAATTAAACAATCTAACTTTTTTGTTTTTTTTAAAATTTTTTTAAATAGTTCATTTACATCTAATTCGTTTGAGGCATCACAGTGATAAATAAATAATTTTTTATTATTTAGAGGATGTTTTTTTACTTTATTTAANTACTTTGANTCNATGTCACATANATAAACAGTNGCNCCTTTTGATAAACAGACTTTTGCTGTTGCCCAACCAATNCCTGAAGCACCTGCTGATATTAAAANTTTTTTATTTNTNAGAGATTTATCCATAGCNCTATTACTTTAATATTGTATGAGGGTAAAAAACAAGAATATTTTTGTGAAAAATTTATTGAAAAACCTTTNAAAAATATTAANAATTTAAATATGNTTAAAATTGATAACGTTGAAAAAAAAGACAAAAATTTAAGTGTTAAGTGGAGTGANGGTGAACAAAGNAATTTTAACTATTTATGGTTAAGAGATAACTGTCCNACAGCTCATGATAAAGACTCAAACCATNGAATGTTTAATATTTTANAGGTTTCAAAAGATATAAATCCAAAAAATTATTCTTTAAATGATGANGGAAAATTAAAAATAGAATGGAGCGAAGGTAATCATACCAGTTACTATGATCCTAAGTGGCTTAGAGAAAATTGTTACACAATAAATAATAAAAAGAAATATATTTCNCCATANCAACTATGGGATAATANNTTATCAAAAAACTTTGANTCAATTTATATAGATCATGATGAGATCATTAATTCTGATAAAGGTTTNGTGAAATGGTTGGAATTACTNCATCACAAAGGTATAGCAATAGTTAAAAATGCTCCAATNGAAAAAAAATCTGCTTTTGATGTTCTTCATAGAATTAGNCATNTTAGAGAAACNTTTTTNAAAACACCATTTGAAGTAATCAANATTCCAAAACCTAATAACTCTGCATACACCGCACATGCTCTTAGAAATCANATGGATTTACCTTGGTTTGAGCTTCCACCTGGTTATCAGTTCNTGCANTGTTTANTAAANGATGCTNANGGNGGAGANTCTTCAGCNATAGATGGNTTTGCTGTNGCTGAATATTTAAAAAAAAATGAAAAAGAAATTTTTGAAACATTAATTTCAGTTCCNTTAAAGTTTAGAGATAAAGATTATACACAAGAATCTCATAGAAGTTTTCATGCGCCAGCAATNAGCTTAACTAAGGATAAAGATTTTCATGATATAAGATTTAGTGTTGCAACTATGGATGCNTTAGATTGTCANCCAGATCAAATGGATAAAGTTTATAAAGCGCATCATAGATTNGGAAATCTTTTACANGATGATAAATTTCAAATAAAATTTAGATTAGGCCCTGGTGANATATTTTCNTTTAATAATAGANGAGTTTTGCATGGAAGAACTGCNTTCNATCCAAACTCAGGACATCGCCATTTACAAGGATACTATTTAGATAGAGATGAAATTATTGGNAGNTTNGAATACTTAAAAAAACAAAAATCATAAATTTTCAAAAATNAGATTATAATNTTTTCTATANTTTAAAAAATAATTTTTATTCTTAATCGTATAATAGTATTTTTCTTTTTTTATTTTNTGTATTTTTTTNTTATTNAAAAATTTTTTATCTAATATTAAACATTTNAATNNNTTATTNATTGAACTTTTTAAAATTGATTTAATACTTGAACGATTAGANAAAGATAACCCTACTTTAATACTAGAGTTAATTTTTAAAAGGCTATCAATATTATCTTTNTTAAATGAAATAAAAACAACTTTATTAAAACCTTTTGTTTCATTGATTAATTTACTTAGTAATCTCTTTTCAAGAAATGGTTTAATTTCAATGAATATTGGATATTTGTTTTTCGAAAGTTTAAGGACCTCAGCTAAAAGTGGAATTTTAAAACTTTTATACTTAATTTTTTTTAATTCTTGATATTTAATATCTTTTATACTTTTGTTTATTTTAAATATTCTTTTTAAAGTAAAATCATGGAAACATACAAATTTTTTATCTTTTGTTGCATGAATATCTGTCTCAATCCCATATTTTTTTTTAAAAGAAGCTTTAAAAGAATCTAAGCAATTCTCTTTGAATTTCTTATTTAATATTCCTCGATGAATTAAATGCATAAAAAAAAGGCCCTTATAAAAAGGGCCTTTAATTTTAGAGTTTTAAAAGTGTTATTTTAACCAAGGCTTCCACTTATCTGGATTATTGTCTAACCACTCTGCAACAACTTCTTTTACAGGTCTTTTCTTAATATCAACTTCAACTAACATTTTAGCTTGATCGATATTTTGTAAAGACATGTTTTCGAAGAATTTCTTAGCTTCTGCATTTTCAGATTTTGCAAAAACAGCTGGGTTACCATAATTCATTGTATAGTCTTTTGCCCAACCAGTTGCAGGCCAACCTTTTGTTCCACAATCTTTCCAGTTATTTGCTTCTGTAAACGTATCAGGATCACAAACTTTATGATCTGGAAGCTGAACTCCAACCATGTCATACTGACCAAAAAACCAATGTGGTGACCATAGGTATAACATGAAAGGTTCTTTTCT
Organism: Candidatus Pelagibacter sp.; assembly: GCA_002692475.1. The sequence goes on along the minus strand of NZKC01000036.1, from coordinate 8,232 downwards.
CATGTAAGCTGCTTTTGCTTCTGCNATTGCTGCAGCTTCAGTTCCAAGTTCATCTGCTTGGAAATCAATTCCTAAAAGATCAAGTCTTTTTTGGTCATGACAGTTCCAACCAGCTACTGGACATGCGATAAGTCTACCTCTGTTTCCAGTTTCGATAGTAGCAAATTTATCCTTATGTTTATTTAAATCTTTCCAAGTTTTTATACCAAACTCTTCAGCAGCATATCTTGGNATCCAGTAGTCTGATAAACCAATTATTCCTGCTGTACCTAGTAAATCTACACTTCCATCTCCACTGTAAGATCCAACNACTTTACCTTCGTAAATAAGATCTTCATTCAGCATAACAGAGTCCGCCTCAGCGTAACTTGGCCAGCTTTCGCACGCAAAATCAATTTCTCCTGCTGCAATTGCTTCCCATAAACCTGTTCCTGATGGAAATACAGTTTGTTTAACTTTGTATCCATATTCTCTTTCAAGAATTGCTACAGCNACTTCACAAGTTATAATACCACCTGTCCAGTCAGCAATAGCTGCGTGTAGTCTCTTAGCAGCATTTGCTTGCCCTAAACTACCCACTAATAGCACTAAAGATAAAAATAGTGCCGATATTGTTTTTGTTAGTTTCATTAAGTCTCCTCCCTTAAATTTTAAAAAACCATTGTAGTGCAAAACTTATATAAATGTAAACCGGACAAAAAATGGCTAAATTTCTTAATTAATTAGTTTATTTTATAGACCTAATGCCTGTCTTTGCTTTTTTGTCCACGCGAGAGTTATTCTATCTATGATTATTGCAAGAAGCACAATTCCAATACCTGCGGCAAGACCTCTTCCAGTGTCAGATCGAGCCAGGCCATTAAACACTTCTAATCCAAGTCCCTTTCCACCTATGAGTGGAGTAACAATTTGCATTGCAAATGCCATTATAACAGTCTGGTTAAAACCTATTACCAAACTTGGAACTGCTAGTGGAAACTTTACTTTATTTAATGTCTGAATTAGGGTGCCACCAAATGATCTTGATACTTCTGAATATGTTCCAGATACTTGAGTTAAACCCAGTGATGTAAGTCTTATTATTGGNGGTATAGCATAAATTACAGTTGCCAAAACAGCAGAGACAATACCACCACCAAAGAACATGAGTACAGGAATTAAATAACAAAAATAAGGAAGTGTTTGCATTGCATCTAAGACAACATTCTGAATATTCCTAAACCTCTCATTGTAAGAAGCTATTATTCCAAGAGGTACCCCAATTACAAAACATAATGCAACAGAGACTAAAACTGATGATAAAGTTATCATTGAGTGAGACCAAATTCCACAAGCCCCTATAAAAGATAATAAAAGAGCTGTTATAATCGCAAATCTTATTCCCACAGTAATATATCCTAATGCAACAAAGACAGCCATAGTATACCACCATGGTATGTGCGTTAAGAAAACATCTAATGGACGTAGTAAGTTCAGATAAACAAATGCTCTCAAACCCTTTGTAAAAGAAATGAAACCTGGATTAACAGTTAAGCTTTCCACAGCGTTTGTAATTGGTTGTCTTATAGATAATCGCCATTCTTCGGGAAACGAACCAATCTTTATAAAATATGCGTCAACTAAGATGATTAATAAAAAAACTATAAAGGAAGGAATTATATAATATCTTTTACTTATAAAATCCCCAATATCTTCTGCAGATATTTTATTAAATATTGAGATTAAAGATTTGAATACGTAAGCGATCAAATTTGTTATAAACAAACAAATATACTTCATTATATCATGAGTAATACTTAGAGGTTTTTCTATGAGTCTAGCTATTTGGTGCTTTGCCCAACTTTGAGGCAGTAAATAGAATTTTTGAACATCTGATGGAAGTCTTTCTTTGTCTTTACTAAAAGCCATACTAAATCTATCAAACATTATTGCCATAAATAAAATACAAAGCCCACCTTCCATTGCCCAACCTACATCTAATCTTCTGATGGCTTGCCAAACTTGACCACCAATTCCTTCAGCTCCAATAAAACAAGCAAGCACTACAAGCGCAAGCGCCATCATTATGACCTGATTAATACCCATCATTATACTAGGTAAAGATAACGGAATTTTTATTTTAAACAAAAGTTGTAATTTATTTGAACCAAAAGAGGTTGCNCTTTCAATTGTTTGTGCTGGTACTTGCCTTATACCAGTATTAGTTAATCTTATGATCGGNGGCATTGCATAAATCATTGTAGCTAGAATTGCTGGTGCTCCACCTATGCCGAAAAAAAATAAAGCTGGAAATAAATAAACAAAAGCAGGCATCACTTGCATAGTNTCTAAAACTGGTTTCATAAAATTTTCAAACCTATCGCTTTGTGAGCAAAAAACTCCTAAAATGAATCCAAAAAAGACACAAAGTAAAACAGAAAGTCCCATTAAGGCCACTGTCTGGAGAGAAGGTTCCCACATTCCAGTTGCACCCCAAAAATAGACAACAAATAATGAGTANAGNCCTAACCTNAGTCCTCCTGCAATCATACATGGTAAAAAAATAATNGCTGTTATCAAAAGCCAAGGTGACTCAAGCAAAAAATCTTCTACAAAATAATAACTAGCTTTAATATATCCAGCTATAATTTTGGTTATCCATCTATAGTTTTTTTTTAAAAAATCTTCTCCCTCGTTAACCCATGCAGTAAATGTAAATTCGTCTGTAACAAACTTTGGAAATTTTGACGGCCCTTCACTTTGCGAAGAAAGCCAAAAAGCTATTAAAAAAACTATACCAATGATTGAATAGGTTATTAAGTTTTTTGACTGGTTAGATTTTCCTAAGATTTCAGTGCTACTAGACATATTTATAAAATTAGAATAATTAAATTTACTTTTAAAGCAAAATATTGTGTATGTTAACAATAAATTATAAGTTTAAGAATGAATAAAGACCAAAAGATTACCTGTTCAAACATTTGGAAGNTATTTGGCCCAGATGAAAAAANAATAATAAAAAATCTAGATTCAAGCTTGTCTATCAAAGAAGTCCAGGAAAAAACTGGCCACGTTGTTGCAGTTAAGGATGTTAGTTTTTCAATTCAAAAGGGTGAAACTTTCGTAGTAATGGGTTTATCAGGAAGTGGAAAGTCTACTTTGGTAAGATGTATTTCTAGATTGATAGAACCTACTTCAGGCACGGTAAAAATGGATGATGTTGACGTAACTAAAATGAGTGCCAAAGATTTGTTAGAGTTAAGAAGAAATAAAATGAGTATGGTNTTTCAACATTTTGGACTTTTNCCACACAGAACAGTTATAGAGAATATTGGATACGGATTAGAAGTCAGAGGAACAAAAAAAGATATTAGATTAGAAAAATCTATGGAAGTTTTAAAAATGGTTGGATTAGATGGATGGCAGAATAATTATCCAAGAGAGCTTTCAGGAGGTATGCAACAAAGAGTAGGGTTAGCAAGAGCATTAGCNGTAGATCCCGAAATTTTAATTTTTGATGAACCNTTTTCTGCATTAGATCCACTTATTAGAAGGGAAATGCAAGATGANCTTTTAAAAATTCAAGAAAAACTTCAANGAACTATGGTTTTTATTACGCATGATTTTTTAGAAGCAATCAAGATGGGCGATCACATAGCTATAATGAAAGATGGTGAAATTTCACAAATAGGAACACCGGAAGAAATAGTATCAAATCCAAAAGACCAATATGTAAAAGATTTTTGTGAAGATGTTCCAAAATATAAAGTTCTTAGCGCAGGAAAAGTAATGAGAAAAGAATGCTCAACTGAAGCAAAGAAATTATATGAAAATAAAGTAAACTGCATTGAAGATAATTTAAAGATCGAAACTTTGATCGATCAATTAAGCGAAGGAGATCAAGCTTATCCAGTAGTTTGCTCTTCATCTGGAAAGTTGCTTGGTGAAATTGATAGGTCGATTGTTATGCAGTCAATGAAGTCAAAAGTTTAATAAACTTTTTTACTTACTTTTAAAGTTCTCTTCTTTTTTTTGTCTCTCCAAATAATAATCATTCCAGCAAAAATAATTCCTAATACACCCGGAAATAGTTGATCAATCGGCGCTTCATTAAAAAAAAACCATCCGAGAAAGAATGAGGAGGGTATTGCTAAATATTCAAACACAGCAAGCTTACTAGCTTCAATCAATCTGTAAGAATAAATGAAAAGAATACCAGCAGCNCCACCCAAAATACCAATTGATACCAACATTAATAAATCTTTATAACTTTGTATAAATTTATTATCGAATGTGATAGCCAAAAGAATAACTGCACCAAAAATAGAAGCTATCAAAGAATAGAACTGAATTTTTGCCGTTGAATTATATTTAGGTATAAATTTAAGAATTATAATTGCAACAGCATATAAAAAACCAACCATAAGAGGGTAAATAGAGTAATAAGAAAAAATATCACTTGTTGGCTTCATTATCATGGCTACACCAAGAAAACCTATTATCACTGCTGACCATCTATAAATACCAACTTTATCATTTAAAAAGAATATAGATAAGATCACAATAAAAAATGTTGCAGAAAATGTTAATGTGGACGCAGTTGCAAAATCCATATTATTTATTGCGATAAAATAAAACACATTCATAAATAAAAAACAAAAACCCCTTATAAAACAAAGAATAATAAATTTCTTGGTCAAATTTTTAAAAATTTTTAAGTTTTCATTTGTGTAAAAAATTAATGCTAGCAGAGGTATAATTGCGAACAAATTTCTAAATAAAACCATTTGATTAGTTGAATATGTATCACCCAAAAATTTGACAATTATTCCATAAATATCAATAAAAAGAACTCCAAGAAACATTGAACCAACTGAGAGATAAATAATCCTTGAATTAGATTTTACTGATGAATTCTTCATTTACTTTTTGATATAATTGGTAGTATATAATTAACTTATTGATACAAAAATGCAAAATTTTAAACTAAACGAAACTGAAATTTTATCAAATCAAGATTGGACTTTTCCAACTAATACTGCTTATGGGCCTGGTAGATTCAAAGAAATCGGTGATCAATGTAATAAATTTGGAATAAGAAATCCTTTAATTGTCACAGATAATGGAAGTACCAAACTACCTTTTATTAACGAATTAAAGGAACTTTTACTTAAAGCAAATATTAAATCTGACCTATTTTCTGAAATATCTCCTAATCCTAGAGAGGATGAAATATCAGNTGGTTGTAAAAAATATAAAGATGGAAATCATGACTCAATAATTGCTATTGGTGGTGGTAGCGCAATGGATGGAGGTAAATTGATATGCCTCACAGCAAATAACGATATACCACTTAGAGATTTCGAATTTGAATTAACGCCACCAAAGATAAGTAAAGACAACCCATTTCCTAAAATAATAACTATACCAACTACAGCAGGCACAGGTGCAGAAACAGAAATTACAGCTATGGTTACTTATTTAAAAGAGGGAATGAAATTTTGTATGTGGCATCCAGATGTAAGACCCGTTCTAGCTTTAGTTGATCCAGAGTTAACTTTAGGATTACCATCTTCATTAACAGCGTGGACAGGAGTTGATGCAATGGTNCATGCAATAGAAGGTTATTGTGTTCCTGGATTTCACCCATTATGTGATGGATCTGCTTTAGAAAGCTTGTCTTTAATTTCAAAATCTCTTTACTTGGCGGTTGAAGAACCTAAGAATNTAATAGCGAGAGGAGGGATGCATATTGGNTCTTACTTAGGTGGANTAGCTTTCTTAAAAGGACTNGGCAACGTTCATTCTATATCTCACATGGTTGGTGCAGAATTTAATACACAACATGGATTAACTAATGCAATCATATTACCAGTTGTTCTAAAATATAATTTGTACGANATGGACGAAAAAGTTAAACGTATGTCAGAAGCAATGCAATTTAAAGATCATTCAATTGACTCTTTTATAAATAATATTGAAAAAATGTTAGACAGACTCCAAATACCCAAAAGTCTAAGTGAAATAGGAGTAACNGAAGACTGNGTAGATCGAATTGCAGAGAAGGCAATGAANGACCAAGCTTATGCAACTAATCCNAAAAAAGCTNCTTATGAGGATATGAAAGANATGGTCATGCAAAGCATTAAAAAAGCTAGATAAGCTTTTATGCTGGAAAGCCAATCAGTAAAAGAATTACAAAATAAAATNAANAGTCGTCAAATTTCAATTAAAGAAGTTGTTGAATATTATTTGGATAGAATTGAAAAATTAAATCCTGATTTAAATGCGATTGTTCTTCAAAAAGATCGAGAATTAATAATAAAAGAGGCAATTGAAAAGGATAAAGCTAAAGAAATTGATAAATCTTTAAATGGATTACCTATTGCAATTAAAGATCTAACAGATGTAGTGGGATTTAAAACAACTTACGGTTTTCCTGGATCAAAAAATAATCAACCTAAAAAAAATTCATTATTTGTAAATAGATTAATTAACAAAGGAGCAATTATTATTGGGAAAACAAATACAGCAGAGCTTGGCGTTGGAGGCCATACAATTAATAGACTTTTTGGACCAACTTCAAATGTTTACGATTTATCAAAATCTGCTGCCGGATCGAGTGGGGGAGCTAGCTCAGCTGTTGCTGCTGGATTATTACCATTTGCAGATGGTACAGATCAGATGGGATCGTGTCGAGGACCTGCAGCATACGCAAATATTTATGGTTTTAGACCCACACCAGGTTTAATTCCAGTAGATCGTACTAACCAAAATTTAGACTTACCTATACTTACAACACCAGGATGTTTTGCGACAAATCCGAATAATATGTCGATTTTACTAGATGAAATTGTTGGAAGTGATTCATTAGATAAATTTTCATTCGACCTAAGCGGTTCGTTTAAAAACCAAAATATAAGTGATAAAGAATTTTCAGCATTTAAAATTGGATGGTTGTCAAATATGAATGGGAACTACAATATAGAAAAAGATATATTAACAATTTGTGAAAATAAACTGAAAGATTTAGAAAAAATAAATATTAAAGTAGAATTACTTAAGCCAAAAATAAATACTGATATTTTATGGAAAAGCTGGACCACATTAAGAGCTAAAAGTATATATGAAGATACTTTAGCTATGAATATTTCAGATATTAATACAATGACATATCAGGCAATCTGGGAATATAACAAAGGTAAAGAAATTAAATCTGAGGAAATACGATTAGCCCTAGATCTAAAACAACAATGTTTAAGTCAAATAAATTTAATTTTTCAAAATTTTGATTTTTTAGCATTGCCATCAGCTCAAATTTTTCCTTTTGATAAAAATTTACAATATCCAAAAAATATTAATAATATCGAATTAGATACCTATCATCGTTGGTTAGAAGTTTTTATATTATCTAGTATTTTAGAATTACCAACCATTACAATACCAGTTGGTTTCAATAAAGATGGCATGCCAATGGGGATGCAAATCATTGGAAAGAATAAAGATGATTTGAAGGTATTTTCTTTTGCAAATATGTATGAAAAAGCTTTCAATTTTAGTAAGAATAAATCTAAATTAATATGAGACACCCTCACCATTACAAAATTTCAGTTGCCTTAGCAATTTCAGCAGGTGCTTGGGGAATATATTGGTTGCCACAAAGATTTCTAGAGAACGGTGGCTTGACTGGAGGTTGGGGCACAATATCTCAAATGATAATTGGAACCTTGATACTTCTACCCATAGCAATTTGGAGATTAAGCAAGAGAAGAGACACTGGATTTGAACTTCCAGGTATGGGAATTTTAATTGGGGGAGGTTTTATATGTTACGCATTAAGTTTTCTTTTAACAGATGTGGTTAGAGCTTTAATAATGTTTTACATGACTCCAGTTTGGACAACTTTTTTTGAAATGATTTTTTTGAAAAAAAAACACGGTTGGCAACGAGTCGTCAGTTTAAGTTTAGCCCTTGGTGGTTTATGGGTAGTTTTTGGTCAAGGAGGAAATATTCCTTTACCAAAAAATGCAGGAGACTGGCTAGCTCTTACCGGTGGAATTATGTTTGCTGGAGGAATGATCAGATTAGAAGTTATTAAAACTGATGGAGTGTTTCCAATAATTTTTGGCTTTTTTGTTTACGGAACATTATTCAATATTGTAGCTGGTCTTTTACTTGTCGATTATCTTGGGCCAGTACCATCTATTGATGCATTTATTTCAATGACTACTTTCTTGGTTCTTATTTCAGTTT
>NZKC01000033.1 GCA_002692475.1 Candidatus Pelagibacter sp. | reverse complement strand
TAGATCTTGTGGCAACACAGATTTAAAAAGAGTGGTATCTTTAGGATACCAACCTTTAGCGAACAATTTACTAAAAAAAAAAAACGAAAAATGCGATTTGTATCCTTTGGAAGTTAATTATTGTAAAAAATGTCATAATTGCCAACTTTCTGTATCAGTAGATCCAAAAAAAATGTTTTCAAATTATTTATATACTTCCTCAACTTCAAAAGTATTTAGAGATCATTTTGTTAATGCAGCAAATAAATATGTTAAAGAATTAAAATTAAGCCCAAAAAAATCTTATATAATTGATGTAGGAAGTAATGATGGGGTAGCTCTAAAACCTTTTAAAGATTTAAATTTTAAAAATATATTAGGAATAGAGCCTGCTTCAAATTTAGCAAAATTAGCAAATAAAAATAAAATAAAAACTTTTAACGGATTTTTAACAAAGAAAAATTTAAAAAAAATTAAAAAAAAAGCTGATTTAATTCTAGCGTCAAATGTATTTGCCCATTCTGATAATTTAAAAGAAATGGCAGAATGTATGATTAATTTGTTGAGCCCCAAAGGCACAATTATTATTGAAGTACAATACCTGATGAATACTCTTAAAGACTTAACTTTTGATAATATATATCATGAGCATTATAATTATTGGTCATTAACATCATTAAAAAACTTTTTTAAACAATTTGATGCAAAAATTTTCAAAGCAGAAAAAATAAACACACATGGTGGATCTATTAGGATTTATGTGAAAAAGGATATGAAAGTTAAAATTGATAAAAGTATCAACAAGATAATTAAAGAAGAGATAGATTATGGAATTAATAAATTTAAAACGTATCAAAATTTTGGAGAGAAAGTATATAAAATAAGAGAAAATGTGATTAAAAATATTAATCAATTAAAAAAGGATGGTAAGAAAATTATTGGCTTTGGTGCTCCTGCAAAGGCAACTACAGCACTTAATTTCTTTGGTATATCTGATCAAATTGATTTTATCGTTGAGGACAATAAACTTAAGCACAATAAATTTATTCCTGGTGTAAAAATACCAATTGTTTCTAAAAATAAAGTAAATGGAAAAGGGGATACTATTCTTGTACTGGCATGGAATTTTTTTGAAGATATAAAGAAAAATAATAAAACATTATCAGATAATTTTATAAATATTAAATCTCTAGAAAAAGAGTTGTAAAATAAAATATGAATTTAAAAAAAATTAAACCACAGTATTTAAAAAAACCTAATCCAAGAGTTGGTTTAATTGCATTAGCAAGCGATTTTATGATTGAAAAAGATTTTTCAAATGTAATAAGTGGAAAGAAAATTGATTTTTTTGTAAACAGAATTAAATGTTACAACCCACTCACTAGCAAAAATCTTATAAAAATGTCTAAAGAAGTAACAAGCGTTACAAAAGATATATTACCTGATCAAAAAATAGACTGTGTTGTTTATGGATGTACCTCTGGAACAATAGCTGCAGGCTACAGATCAATAGAGAAAAAAATTAAAAAAGCCAAACCAAATACGAAAGTAACCACTCCCAGCACAGCTGCAATAAAAGCACTTAGGAAAATGAAAATTAAAAAAATATCTGTCTTTACACCTTATCCAAAAAAATTAAATAATGAGGTTATTGATTTTCTAAAAAAAGAAAAATTTATTATTACTTCAAACTCTTACTTTGATATTAAGTCAGATATAGATATTGGAAAAGTTGATCCAGAATATTTATTTAAAGTTTTATCAAGAATGGATCATAAAAATGCTGATGCTTTGTTTGTTTCATGTACTGCTTTACCAGTTCTATCAATATTGAATAGATTGGAAAAAAAAATAAAAAAAATAGTTATATCAAGCAATCAAGCTTTAATATGGGATACTTTAGAAAAAATTGGAAAAAATAATTCAATAACTAATTTTGGAAAGTTATTTAAGGCTAATTAATATGCTTTTTTCAAAAGAAGAATATCAAAATAGATTAAAAAAAACTAAAATTTTGATGCAAGAAAAAGGTATCGATCTTCTAATCTCTCAAGATACTAACAACATGAATTATCTCACGGGTTACGATGCGTGGTCATTTTATTATTCACAATGTGTTNTNGTNCATACAGATTTAGAGGAGCCCTTNTGTTTTGTAAGAGCNCAAGATGCAGGTGGGGCATATATNAAAACATATNTNAAAAATGAGAGNATTATTGTTTATGATGAGAAATATATTCATACATGGCCAACACATCCTTATGATTGTTTAATAGATTTAATTAAAAAAAGAGGTTGGGATAAACTTAAAATTGGTGTTGAAATGGATAGTCATTATTTTACTGCTTTTTGTTATGAGAAATTAAAACAAGGACTTCCTAATTCAACAATTAAAGACTCAGAAAGATTAGTTAATTGGGTGAGACTAATTAAATCTGATACTGAAATTGGATATATGAAAACTGCAGCAACAATATCTGAGGAAGCAATGAAAGTTGCAATGGATACAATAAATCCAGGTGTTAGACAGTGCGATGCAGTTGCTGAAATTCAAAGGGCACTCTTTAGAGGAACACCAGAAATTGGAGGTGAATATGCAAGTATNGCAACTTTNTTACCAACTGGGAAAGGNACATCTGCTTCTCACCTAACGGCNACAGATGAAAAATTTGTTAAAGGCGAGGCNACCGTTGTTGAGCTNTCCGGTGTTGTAAANAGATATCATTGCCCAATGGCAAGAACAGTTCAACTTGGAAANCCTGAACAAAAAAAAATTGATGCNATGAAAGCAACNAATGAAGCNTTAAATGCNGGTATTGAAGCNACAAAACCAGGNAATACTGCNNATGATGTTGCTCAAAAATTTTGGGGTGTTTTAGATAAATATAATATTAAAAAAGAATCTAGAACAGGATATTCAATTGGAATAGGGTATCCTCCTGATTGGGGTGAACATACTTTAAATATTTATAAAGGCGATATGACAGTTTTAAAACCAAACGTGTGTTTTCATATGATTGCAGTAATGCAATTTGGTGACTGGGGCGTTGAAGCCTCTGAATCTATTAGAGTTACAGAGACTGGAAGTGAACTATTTTGCAATTTTTCAAGAGATTTGCACATAAAATAAGAACTTGAAAAAAATATCAACAAATGTTTTAAATCANCATGCCAAAGAACGAACAATTCGTTAAGTTTGACAAAGTAGATAAAAGCTATGACGGTAAAGTTTTAGTAGTCAAAGATTTAAATCTAGATATTGCAGAAGGTGAATTCATCACAATGTTAGGACCATCAGGTTCTGGAAAAACAACATGCCTAATGATGCTTGCAGGATTTGAAACTCCAACTAATGGAGAAATATATTTAGATGGAAATCCAATCTCAAATATACCNCCACATAAAAGAGGAATCGGAATGGTGTTTCAAAATTATGCATTGTTTCCACATATGACAGTTTATGAAAACTTAGCCTTCCCATTGAGAGTTAGAAAAATTCAAAAAGATGAGATTGATAAAAAAGTTGATAAGGCTTTATCCATGGTATCTTTAACTGGGTTTGAAAATAGAATGCCAGGACAATTATCAGGTGGACAACAACAAAGAGTTGCAGTTGCAAGAGCACTTGTTTTTGATCCAGCTGTTGTTTTGATGGATGAACCTTTNGGCGCATTAGATAAAAATCTTAGAGAGAGTATGCAGTATGAAATTAAACATATTCATGAAAATATAGGTGTTACAGTTGTTTATGTAACGCACGATCAAAGTGAAGCATTAACAATGTCAAATAGAATTGCAGTATTTAATGATGGAAAGGTTCAGCAACTTTCTTCGCCAGATAAACTTTACGAAGAGCCAGTAAATTCTTTTGTTGCTGAATTCATTGGAGAAAATAATACTTTTGGTGGGCAGGTTACAAATTATTCAAAAGAAAAATGTAAAGTTAAATTAAATGATGGCTCAGAAATTTTTGCAAATCCAATTACTGTTAAAGCAAATGGTGATGACACCACTGTGTCATTAAGACCTGAGAGAGCATTAATTAATACTAAAGAAAAAATGGATAATAATTTTAAAGGAAAAATAGAAGAAGTTATTTATCATGGAGATCATACTCGAGTAAGATTAGATTTGCTTGGAAATAAAGATTTTATTTTAAAAGTTCCAAATAGTTCTGCTAATATGGATATTAAACTAGGTAACCAAATAAATGTTAGCTGGAATAGTCATGACGCGAGAGCATTAGACCCAAAATAAACATCTGGTTAATAATCATTATATAGTAATAAAATAAAAGCCTTTTTTAATAAATGGGATGTTGACTCACTCTTTATATCTTGCTGTAATTGCTTTTTTAAAAAAACGTTTAAACGGAGGATAAATGAGAAAATTAAGTAAACTATTACTAGTTCTATCTTTTGCTCTTTCAATAAGTTCATCAGCATTTGCAGTTACGGCTGTATCTTGGGGTGGAGCTTATACAGAGTCTCAAAAGTTAGGATATGGTGATCCTACTGCTAAGAAACTAGGTATCGAGATTAATTGGGTCGACTACTCTGGTGGATTATCAGAAATTAAAGCACAAAAAGAAGCTGGCAAAATTACGTGGGATATAATCGACGTATTTGCAATGGATACTATCAATGGATGTGACGAAGGTTTGTTTGTTGAATTTGATTTTGACAAAGACTTTCCACCTGCACCAGATGGAACTCCAGCAAGTAAAGATTTCTTCGCACCAATGCCAAGTAAATGTGCTGTAGGAAACATTTTATACTCTTGGAACTATGCTTATAACACTGAGAACGTTAAAGGNACTCCAAAGACTATAAAAGATTTCTTTAACACTAAAAAATTCCCTGGAAAAAGAGCTATCTACAAAGGCGCTCTAACTAACTTAGAGATCGCTTTAGCTGCAGATGGAATTAAACCAGGAAAAGGTGGAGCAAAAATCTACAAAGCTTTAGAAACTGAAGCAGGTGTAGAAAGAGCTATGAACAAGATCAAAAAACTTTGCACAGATCCTAACGGAGGATGTGTATTTTGGTCTGCAGGTGCACAACCACCAGAATTATTAGTTTCAGGTGAAGTTGTTATGGCAACTGGTTGGAACGGAAGATTCTTCAACGCAGAAGTTGGTGAAGGTGCTCCAATCAAACAAGTTTGGGATGGTCAAGGTCTTGACTATGAATATTTTGTTCTAGTTAAAGGTGGACCTAACGAAGCTGATGCTAAAAAAGCTCTTGCAATGATGACAAGTACAGAGATGTTAGCTGGAAGTGCTAAGTATATTGCTTACGCTCCATGGAGAAAATCATCTCTTAAAGTTATGGAAGCAGGAGAGCCTTGGTATAAAGATGGTAAGACTAACATGGTACCACAAATGCCAACAGCTAAATCAAATACTAAAAACTATTTCTTAGTAGATCCTATTTATTGGGCTGACAACGGTACAGAGCTTGGTGAAAAATGGGAAGCTATGAAAGCAGGACTATAATTTTAAGTTTTAAACACTAAAATTATATACTATATTTAGGGCGGTTATTTTATAACCGCCCTTTTTTATTTATGAGCAGTGAAACACAAAAAATTTTAACAACAGATGGAATACCTCTCGAGGTTAGTCTTAAAAAGGCTGAGAGAAAAAACAAANTNAAAGCATTTCTNTTAGTTGCTCCCTTATTATTATTTTTATTAATTACTTATATNTTTCCAATNGGNGACATGCTTATGAGAAGNGTNGATGATAAAATGGTCACGGAAATGCTTCCTAAAACTTTTAAATCGATGGANAAATGGGATGGTAAAGAGTTACCACCAGAGGAAGTTTTTGANTCTTTTTATTTAGATTTTAGAAAATTAGTTGAAGAAAAGCGTGANGGTAAATTATCAACTCAACTTAATTACACAAAAAANGGATTNAAAAGCATAATNAAAAAATTACGTAGAAAATCAAAAAATTTTGAAGAAGGAAATTATAAAGAACAAATNATGGCAGTTCATAAAAGNTGGGCTGATATTGAATATTGGAAAGCAATTAAAAGAAGAGCCCCTCCAATTACTTATCAAAAGTATTTAAAGGGTATTGATATGTATCAAGATGAGAGTGGAGAAATAGTTAGTGTTTCGGAAGATAGAAGAATACATAGAATTTTATGGCTAAGAACTTTAGAGGTTGCTTTTTTTGTNACTTTANTATGCTTTCTAATGGCATACCCTATAGCACACCTTCTTGCTACATTACCNATGAAATACAGTAACCTTCTAATGATATGTGTATTACTTCCATTTTGGACTTCACTATTGGTTAGAACTGCAAGTTGGATGATCTTGTTACAGCAGCAAGGGGTAGTTAATGATTTTTTTGTATTTATTGGATTGGTGGCAGACGATGCAAGGCCAGAAATGATGTACAATAAAACTGGAACCTATATTGCAATGACACAGATTTTATTACCGTTCATGGTTTTACCTTTATACAGTGTAATGAAAACTATCTCACCGAGCTTAATGAGAGCTGGAAAATCATTAGGAGGAACGCCATTTGTAGCATTTTGGAAAATTTACTTTCCTTTAACTATTCCAGGTATAGGAGCTGGATGCCTTTTAGTTTTTATTTTAGCAATTGGATATTATATAACACCAGCATTGGTAGGTGGAGCTTCTGGAACTTTGATAAGTAACCAAATTGCCTTTCACATGAAAAGTACTTTAGATTGGAGCTTTGCTTCTGCCATGGGTTTAATGCTTTTGACAGGGGTATTAGCGATTTATTGGGTTTATAATAAATTAGTAGGAATTGATAATATTAAATTAGGATAATTATGGCTTTACCAAAGTATACAGAACCACATTATAGAGTTTGGCATTATTTTTATATATTTATATGTTCGTGTGTTTTCTTTTTTTTAATAGCACCTTTATTTGTTATATTTCCATTGTCATTNAATGCAGAAGAATTTTTAAGCTTTTCAGATGGNATGAAAAGTTTAGATCCAGATGCATTCTCTTTAAGATGGTANAAAGATATGNTCTATGGAACNAAAAATCCATGGGGTCTTGCNGCCAAAAATAGTTTTATAATAGCAATATTTGCAACACTGGGCTCNGTTCTTCTTGGAACAGTAGCAGCATTAGGNTTAAGCAGTAGACATATGCCATATAAAGGTTTGATAATGGCAACATTAATTTCACCAATGATTGTTCCTTTAATTATCTCTGGTGTTGCTATTTTCTTTTTTATGGCAAAAGCAGGACTGGCCGCAACACATACCGGCATTGTTCTTGCACATATAATATTAGGTACACCATTTGTTGTTATAACTGTAACAGCGACTTTATCAGGTTTTGATCATAGTGTTACCAGAGCTGCTTCAAGCTTAGGTAGTGATCCAGTAAATACATTTATGAAAATTACGCTACCATTGATTCTTCCTGGTGTTATCTCGGGTGGACTATTTGCATTTGTGACTTCTTTTGATGAAGTTGTTGTAGTTTTATTCTTAGCTGGATTAGAAAATACAACAATTCCGATTCAAATGTGGACTGGATTGAGAGAACAATTGAGCCCAACTATACTTGCTGTTGCGACATGTTTAATAATTTTATCTACTTTAATTCTTGTTACAGCTGAGTTATTAAGACGAAGATCTGAAAGACTCAGAGGAATAAATAGATAAAAAAATGGACATTAAAAAAGTTGTAGTAATCGGTTCAGGAACAATGGGTAGTGGGATAGCTGCACATTTATGTAATGCAAATATTCCAGTTACTTTACTTGATCTAACAACTGACATAAGTGAAAAAGCTAGAGAAAGAATACAAAAATCTAGACCGCCTCTGTTAATTGATAAAACAAAAATTAATAATATTAATGTTGGCAATATTAATGATGACTTTAACATTGTTAAAGAGGCAGACTGGGTAGTGGAAGCTGTAGTTGAAAGAATAGATATTAAGCATAATATTTATGAAAAAATATTCAAAAATAGAAAGACAGGAGCAATTGTATCCTCAAACACATCATCAATTCCAATAAAAATTTTATCTGAAAAACTTTCACAAGAAGAAAAAAAAGACTTTTGTATTACTCACTTTTTTAATCCAGTAAGATATATGGGTCTACTCGAAATTGTTAAAAACGAAAATAATGACCTTGAAAAAATTAATTCCTTGAAAAAATTTTGTGAAAAAGAACTTGGAAAAGGAGCTATTGTTTGCAACGACACACCAGGATTTTTAGGAAATAGAATAGGTGTTTATGCTATGCAAGTAGCTATGACAGAAGCATTTAAAATGAAATTATCAATTGAAGAAGCCGATGCTGTATTTGGAAGACCAATGGGAATACCGAAAACTGGTGTTTTTGGTCTTTATGATTTGATCGGGATAGATCTAATGGCCGATGTTCTTAAAAGCTTTATTAAGGAACTTTCTAAAGAAGATGAATTTCAAATAGTTGCAAAAGACATTCCTTTAATTACCAAATTAATTGAAAAAGGATACACGGGAAGGAAAGGCAAAGGTGGATTCTATAGAATTAACAAGGATAATAATCAAAAAATTTTAGAAGCAATAAATTTAGAAACAGAACAATATTCACCATCAAAAAAAATAGACCTAGGTATCGATACAGTAAATCTAAAAAATTTAATAAATAGGGATGATAAGTACGGTAAATATGCATGGTCAGTCATTTCTAAGATAATTAAATATGCTTCATCACTAGTGCCTGGCATTACAGATAAATTTAATGATATTGATGAAGCTATGAGACTTGGTTTTAATTGGGCCATGGGTCCTTTCGAAATGCTTAGATCAATTGGAGTTAATGAGTTTTTTAATAGAATAGATAGCTTCGAAGGAAATAAGTTTNTAGAAAATTTATCAAAGAACAAAGATGAAAATTTTTATGGTGAAAGGCAAATTTATACAGACATACAAACCTTAGCCAAAGTAAGACCAACAGCNTTAAAACTAGATAAGAATAATTCAGCAGAAATACATAGGTTCAAAGACTTTAACATTGTTGAATTTACTACAAAAGCATGTGCTCTTGATTACGATTCAATGGATGCATTAAAAAATGCGACTGACAAGCCATTAATAGTAATAAATGAAAGTATGCAATTTTCCGCTGGAGTGAATTTAAGTTATACAATGAACTTTGCAGAAAAAAATGATTTTAAATCTATTGAGAAATTTATTAAATATTTTCAAGATACTTGTAAAACATTGAAGTATTCCAAATATCCAGTCGTATCTGCACCTTCTGGACTTACACTTGGAGGAGGTTTTGAAGTTCTNGTCCAAAGTAATTTTGTTGCCTCACATACAAATATTGTNATTGGTTTAGTAGAGACAATTGTTGGATTGGTNCCAGCGGGNGGTGGTTGTAAAGAAATGTTGTGGAGATGGATGCAGACAGANGAAGCTAAAAAGGATCCAGATTATGCACCGTTAAAAGTGTTTGATATCATTGGATACGCTAAAACAGCAACNTCACCAGTNGAAGCNAAACCATTAAAATATTTNAANGAGNATGATAAGACAATAATGAATCGAAACAGCCTATTCTCTGTTTCAAAAAATATTTTAGATAATAATAAAGATTTTAGACCTCCAGAGGAATGTAGCTTTANTTTATCTGGCAANCCACTTAAAGAAAAAATGATTAAAGTTTTGGAAAAGTTATATAATGAAAAAGTTATACTTGATCATGGTATGGAAGTTGGAAAAGAACTTGCAAATGTTTTAAGTGGAGGNGATACAACAATAGATAAAAAACTTACAGAAAATGACTTATATAAATTAGAATTAGATTCATTTATGAGATTAATTGAAAATATTAAAACTCAGGAAAGAATTAGACACACCCTTAAAACCGGAAAACCATTAGTAAATTAACTAAATATTTTTTGTTGTCGCGTGTGCCATTTTTCAAGCACCGGACTAAGACTTTCACAAGAAAAATATTTCTTTCTTTTATCTTTTTTGTCTACAGTTTTTTTAAAGTAGCCTAATTTAACACCTTCTAATAAAATTGATTGTATTGTTGTTCTACTTACTGTTGATTGAGTTATCTTGCACAAATTCTCAAAAGTGATTTGATTATGACCATAAATATAACAAACTATTACAAAGTGGATTTTTGTTTTAAAAATAAATGATAATGCTCCAGTATCATGTACATGACTTACAAGATCATTTCCAATTTTCAAAAATTTGTTTTTCATACTTTGTTAAATTAATACCAATTTTTAATAGTAATTTTTTTTATAAAAAATAACTAATGTTTTTTATGATTTTGAGGTATGCATATTTAGCACAGTAGAAAAAACTCTTAGTAATAATAAATTATTTACTCAGATAAATAATAAGTGTTTATATTCAGTGCTTATTGAAGATATTATTTCTATTTAAAATTGGTATTAAAATTTGATGCAATTTTAAAATTGTATTTCTTTCACTAACTTTAGTTAAAATATTAATAAATAGAGGGATTCCGTTAGCATTTTTAACAACTTGGAGCATAAAATAAGATGAAATTATTATTAAAACAATTTGTTAATTGGTTTTTAATAATTTTTTTAACACTAACCAGTACAAATTCTTACGTTTTTGCTCAAAATATTGATCAATTTGCTTTACCAACAGGCGGCCAGGTAGTTAGTGGTAATATTGATATTAATCAACCAAGTGTTGGAAGACTTGATGTAAATCAAACTACCCAACAAGGTATTGTAAATTGGAATACATTTAATGTTGGATCAAGTGCTTCGGTGTATTTTAATCAACCAACTAATAAATCTACTATTTTAAACAATGTTGTTACCGGAAAATCAATTATTAATGGATCTATTTTCTCAAATGGAAGACTTATATTAGTAAATCCTACCGGAATATTGATGGGACCCACTTCAGCTGTAAGAGCAGAGGGTGCTATATTATCAACTTTAAATATTACAAATCAAAATTTTTTAAATAATAATTTATCGTTTTCAACAGATAAGTTATCAAAATTGACTGCAAGTGGAAAAATAGATGCTCAGTATGTAGCTTTAATTTCTCCAGAAATTAATAACAAAGGACAAATTATTGCAAAAGCTTCAACCGCTCTTGCAGCTGGAGATGATGTTTTGTTAAGTATTACTGGGAGCAACAAGCTTACCGTTAAAGTAAAACCATCTAAACTCAAATCACTTGCAAAAAATGAAGGTACAATTGAAACCAAAAATGGAATAGTAACAATAAAAGCTGACGCTGCACAAAGTTTAGTTGATGAAACAATTAAAATAACTGATGCAAAAGCACAGGGGCTGGTGTCAGAAAATGGTGTTATCAAATTAGTTTCAAATACAGGATCTATCGAAGCAAGTGAAATCAAAATCGATGCAGGATCAAAAGGTGAAGCAACCATCTCGGGCAAATTAGATGTTAATTCTTCAACAAGTAAGGGTGGCGATATTGAGATTACTGGTAAAGAATTAAACCTAGTATCTGCAAAACTTAGCGCAGATGGTAAAGAAGGTGGTGGTAAAATATTAATAGGTGGAGACTGGCAAGGTAAAGGGGATTTGCTTCAGTCAACTTATACTTCAATAGATAAAAATTCAGTATTATCAGCTAGTGCAACAGAAAGTGGAGCTGGTGGAACAATTGTAGCTTGGTCAAACATTAAAGACAGTAACTCCGTTACAAGTGTATATGGAACATTAACTACAAAAGGTATTGATGGCGACGGGGGTCAGATAGAAACGTCTGGAGCTGTTTTAAATTATAATGGAATAAAAGTTAATACTAGTTCTTTAACCGGCAATTATGGAAATTGGTTACTTGACCCAACCAATATAACAATAGGATCTTCTGAAGCNTCTACCATTGTATCAAACTTAGGAACTTCCGACGTTACTCAAACTGCAGATAATACTATTACAGTAAATAATAATATTGCNTACACTGGTGCTAGAAATGCAACNTTGACATTTAACGCNACGACCTTNGTTTTAGGAGCAAANATAACATCATCAAATGGATCATTAAGTGTTGATGTNAATGCTGCANTTAAATTANANACAGATGTNACANTAACAACTAATTCTGGCTCGTTTGATGTGAGCGGGGCTATTTCACCAAATTCAACTTCAGTATCTGGAATACTTCAGTTAAAACGCTCAGGTGCTTACGTTTTAAATGGAAGTGCTGCTACAGCAAGTAACTCAGCTACATCTCTAACCGGAGGAGGTTCTTTATCATGGAACGGAAGNGCTTATACTTGGACGAAACCTAACTCATTATCCGCAACTAAATTATTAGTTGTTGCAGGTGGNGGAGGNGGAGGTCGAGATGGTGCCGGCGGAGGCGGAGCTGGTGGTTTAATTTATAACGCCTCNTACTCTTTATCTGATAATAGTTACAGCATTACAGTTGGAGNNGGTGGTTCAAAANCAACAANTGTTCCTGGACAAGCATCGAATGGTCAAAACAGTACATTCGGAAATCAAACAGCAATTGGTGGTGGAGGCGGTGGAAGTAAGCAATCACACGGTAGAACTGGAGGCTCTGGAGGTGGATATGGTCATNNAANANGTTCNCCATCACCAGGAGCTGGAACACTTGGCCAAGGACATAGTGGTGGNAATAGTGGTNANAATGCATATGGAGGCTCTGGCGGTGGTGGAGCTGGAGGTGCAGGAAATGGACCTTCGGGAAGAAATGGTGGAGCTGGCGGAGTTGGACTTCAATATGACATTTCTGGAAGTAATCAGTGGTATGCAGCTGGAGGAGGTGGAGGAACTTATGCAGGAACAGGTGGTGCCGGTGGTTCAAGTATTGGTGGACAAGGTGGATCAAATAGTGGACAGCGAAGTGGTGGTAATGGTACAGCGCATACAGGTTCCGGAGGAGGTGCTAATGGATGGAATGGTGGATCTTCAGCAGGAAATGGTGGTTCAGGTATTGTAATTTTAAATTACAGCGCTAACAATAACGTTTCTGCAGGTTTAACTTTAAATACTGGTTCAGGACAGGTAAATCTACAAAGTACCGTATCTGATCTAACTTCCTTAACTGTTAATACCACAAACAGTTCTTCAGTAGTTACTGGTGTGATTTCTGGTAGTACAGATTTAACTAAAGCTGGATCAGGTTTATTAACGGTTTCAGGCAACAATACTTATTCAGGAGATACAGCTGTTAATGCTGGAACTTTATTTGGTGGAACAGATAGTGGCAGTAATGATTCATTTGGATCTGGAGCAATTACAGTTGCAAGTGGCGCGACGTTACAAATTAACGATAGTAGTGACGGTGCACTTACAAACGCTCTAACGTTAAATGGAGGAACATTGTATGCCACAAGCGGATCAGGTTCATATTATGATGGAAATATTACTTTGGGAGCGCATTCAACTTTAAGATCAGACGGAACACTTTACGTAGATGGAGTAATTAGTGGCTCAAGCAAAAATTTGACCAAAACGGGTACGGGAGCAGCATACTTAAGGGGAACAAATACATATTCGGGAAGCACTACCATTAGTGCAGGTACCTTTGGTCTTGCTGGAGCTGGAACATTAGAATCCGGAACTTATGCAGGAGCAATTTCAAACAGCGGAATATTTAAATTTGATTCTAGTGCTAACTTAATTTCAACAGGAGTAATTTCTGGATCTGGAAGTGTGTTAGTAACTGGAAGCGGAACTTTTGAACCTAAAGCAACTAATACATATACAGGTGGAACAACAGTTGATGGAGGTATTATTGCAGCTTATACAGATAGAAACTGGGGAGCAGTGCCTGGCTCAGTAGACTCTGACAATATTATTTTAAAAAATGGTGGTAAAGCAATCTTTGGAAGTAAAAATAGCACAAACACTTCTGGTCATACTTATTGGGTAGCTAATAGAGGAATTAACTTACCAACTTCAGGTCAACAATTTATTGAAATGGGATCAGGTGGAAATGGCGCTGCGCATATTCAAGGTGTTATAAATGGTATAGGGGGTGTTACTTTTACAAGATCAGGTAGCAAAACAATAAGAGTTTATGGAAACAATACCTATACAGGTGATACAAAATTTAATTTTACTTCAGGATCTAATAATAATATTTCGATAACCACACGAGCTTTTCAAAACAGTACTGTTTATTTATCTCCAACAAATACAAATGTTGGAAGAGGTTTTAGTAGGACAACAGGAAGTGGAAATATAATCCTAGGCGGTCTTGCAGGTGATGCAACTGACTGGAGGATAGGAAGAGATATAGAATTTGGATCAAACAATCAAGATACGACAGTAGCAGGGGGATTATCAAGATATGCTTCATCGAATACATTAATTAAAAAAGGATCGGGAACAACAACCTTTTCCGCAACATCTGGTCAAGAACAACAAAACGCAGTTGGAATTCAAGTTGATGCTGGTAAATTAGTCTTAAATGGTGATTGGGGGAGAAACAACGCATCAGCAGGAAATATTGCTGTAGCCTCAGGAGCTACTTTTGAAATCAACAGTGCACAAAATAATTCCTTTACAGGAGTTTTATCTGGAAGTGGAAATATAATATTTAGTGGAAGTGGAACTAATACATTTTCAGGTACTAATACTTTCACTGGATCGACAACTATTTCAAATGGAACATTAAAAATTGGAGGATCAGGTGTTATCGGTGATGGTTCTTATTCTGGAGCAATAGCGAACAGTGGAATTTTTGAGTATAATTCTAGCACTGATCAAACTCTATCAGGCGTAATATCTGGATCAGGTCAAGTTAAATTAACTGGTTCATCAACATTAACATTATCTGCAACAAATACTTATTCAGGTAACACTACAGTTTCAGCTGGTACGTTAACTATTTCTGGTTCCTTAGGCAGTGGAAGTTACGCTGGCAACATTATTAATAGTGCTACATTTAATTATGCTTCAAGCGCTGCACAAACATTGTCGGGCGTTATATCTGGATCAGGTGCAGTAACTAAGTCAGGTTCATCGACACTTACACTCTCAGGTACAAATACTTATTCAGGTAATACTACAATTTCAGCAGGAGCAATTACAGTTTCAGGTTTATTAGGAAATGGAACTTACGCAGGTGGCATTAGTAATGCAGGTACGTTAACTTTAAGTTCAAGTTCTGCACAAAC
>NZKC01000062.1 GCA_002692475.1 Candidatus Pelagibacter sp. | reverse complement strand
CCTTGTTTGTATTCAACNGCNTTTTCTCTATTATCATTNATNATNTTATCTATTANNGCNTCNAGTGNTTTAGGATCGCTNTGTTGTTTTAATCCTTTTTCNTCAACAATTTTNTGTGGATCTTTATCTCCTTCNATCATTAGCTCAAATACTGTTTTGGCTATTTTTCCAGAAATAGTTCCATTCTTAATTAGGTTAATTAATATTGCAAAATTTTTTGCACTGACTGGACTTTGAGAAATTTCTAAATTTTTACTATTTAAAACGGCAAATAATTCACCAGTTATCCAATTAACAGCTAATTTAATATCTTTATTTTTACCCATTTTAGTTACTACCTCTTCAAAATACTTTGCTGTATCAATATCTGATACTAAAATAGTGGCNTCATANGGGGATAATNTAAACTCATCAATAAATCTTTTCTTTTTGTCGTCNGGTAGTTCTGGAATATCTTTTTTAATATTATCAATAAATTCTTCAGAGACTTCTANGGGCAATAAATCTGGGTCTGGAAAATATCTATAATCATGAGCATCCTCTTTAGATCTCATTGACCTTGTTTCATTTTTTTTAGTATCAAATAATCTTGTTTCTTGATCAATAGNTTTACCTTCCTCTATTAAATCGACTTGTCTATTTGCCTCGTATTCAATAGCCATTTGCATAAATTTAATTGAGTTTACATTCTTAATTTCACATCTTGTTCCTAAATTTTTTGATCCTTTAATTCTTACTGATACATTTACATCTGCTCTCAACGATCCTTCCTGCATATTTCCATCACATGTACCCAAATATCTCATTATAGATCTTAATTTTTTTATATAAGCACTAACTTCATCTGGGGATCTAAGGTCTGGTTTACTAACGATTTCCATTAAAGCTACTCCAGATCTATTTAAATCAACTAATGTATTTTGTGGGTCTAAATCATGAATACTTTTTCCTGCGTCCTGTTCTAAGTGCAATCTTTCAATACCAACTTCCTTTTGGCCATTTGGCATGTCTAAAATGACTTTTCCCTCACCTACTATAGGATCTTTAAACTGTGAAATTTGATAACCTTGAGGTAGNTCAGCATAAAAATAGTTTTTTCTATCAAATATTGANCGCTTATTAATTTTTGCTTTAAGTCCAATACCAGTCTTAATTGCTTGTTTAATACAAAACTCATTAATGACTGGTAACATCCCTGGGAATGCTGCATCAACTAAACTAACCTGAGTGTTTGGTTCNGCNCCAAATTTTGTTGCTGATGATGAGAACAATTTTGATTCAGAGGTTACTTGAGCATGTACTTCCAATCCAATTATAATCTCGTATTGATTATCCTTTCTACTAATTAAATAATCTANTTTATTATTACTCACTTGATCCACCAATCANTAATTTTATTTTTAAAATTAATTTTATCTTCCATTGCATAAGCTATATTTAATATATTTTGCTCATCAAAAGCTTTTCCAATGATTTGGAGTCCTAAGGGATACCCTTTTGAGTCATGACCTGCTGGTATAGATATGCCTGGTAGCCCTGCTAAATTTACTGGGACTGTAAAAATATCGTTTAAATACATTGATACTGGGTCATCTTTTTTTTCTCCAATCTTAAAAGCAGAACTTGGNGTTGATGGAGTTAATATTGCATCTACTTTTTTATAAGCTTCATCAAAGTCATTTTTAATTAATTTTCTCACTTTTTGGGCTTTTANATAGTATGCATCATAATATCCAGAAGATAAGACATAAGTTCCAATCATAATTCTTCTTTGTACTTCTGCACCAAAACCTTCTGATCTTGTTTTTTCATACATATCAATNAGATTCTCACCTTTAGCTCTAAACCCATATTTNACTCCATCATATCTAGCTAAATTTGATGAAGCCTCAGCTGGTGCTACTATATAATAAGTTGGAAGTGCGTACTTTGTATGTGGAAGAGAAATATTTATTATTTCAGCTCCACAATCTTTGGCATAATCAATNCCCTTTTGCCAAAGATCTTCGATTTCTTTTGGCATACCGTCAACTCTATATTCTTTTGGTATTCCAATTTTTTTTCCTTTAATATTTTTATTTAAATCTTGGCTGTACTGACTTCTTTTAAAATCTATTGAGGTAGAGTCCTTAGTATCATGCGTACTTATAATTTCTTGTAACAAAGCACAATCTTTTACATTTTGTGCCATTGGACCAGCCTGGTCTAAAGATGAAGCAAAGGCTACAATTCCATACCTGGAACAACTACCATAAGTAGGTTTTAAACCCACTGTGCCGGTAAAAGAAGCTGGTTGACGAATAGATCCACCTGTATCAGTACCAATAGTTATGGGTGTTAGTTGTGCACAAACCGCTGATGCAGAACCACCTGAGGAACCACCGGGAACAAGATTTTCATTTATAGGATTTTGAACATTTCCAAAATAACTAGTTTCATTAGATGAGCCCATTGCAAATTCATCACAATTTAATTTTCCAAGTAGAATACCACCCTCATTCCAAATATTTTGTGTAACTGTTGATTCATAAGTTGGAATAAAGTTATTTAAAATTTTACTACCAGCTGTGGTCATGACATCTTTTGTACAAAAAAGGTCTTTTACTGCAATTGGGATACCTGGTAATTTTAAATTAAAATCTGGTTTTTGATCAAACTTTTTTGCTTTTTNTAATGCATTACTAAAATCTTCCGTAATATAAGCATTTAGTTTATTTGATTTTTCAGATCTTTGTATAAAATCTTTAGTTACTTCTTCTGATGAAAGTTTTTTGGCTTTAATATTCTTAACCAAATCTGATAATGTTTGTTTTGTTATATCTGACATTACTCAATCACCTTTGGTACAACGAAATAATCTTCATTTTTCTCTGGAGAGTTTTTAACTATTTGCTCTCTAATATTTTTACTTTTTATTTCATCATGTCTTAATTTTAATGTTGTTTCGGCAATAGATGTTAAAGGAGTTATTTTCTCAGTTTTGAGCTCATTTAATTTTTCTATAAAATCAAAAATTGAGTTAAGGTCACCTGCCAATTTTTTAGCTTTTTCATCTGAAACAGAAATTCGAGATAATTTAGCTATATGTTTTATTGTTTTAAGATCTATTGTCATGTGATATTTAAATATCGAAAACTATCACTTAAGTATTAAATATACAATATGATCACTATTGAAGATTTAAAAAAAAAACAGTCTAATAAGGTTAGATTGCTTGGTTTAGACTTGGGATCAAAAAGAATCGGCATCTCTATTTGTGATGAAAATCAATCGGTAGCAACGCCTCTAAAAACATTAAATAAAACAACAAATGATAATCTAATTAATGAATTAAAAGCCTTAATAAATGAAAATAATATAAAAGCTATAATTGTTGGNCATCCAATAAATATGGACGGTTCTCATGGTAAATCTTCTCATTCTGTAAAAAGTATTGCCACAAATATTTCAAAAGCTANTAAATTACCAATTTGTCTTTGGGATGAAAGACTTTCAACAGTTGGCGCTTTTAACTTATCAAGTGATTTAGATGTAAATGTATCTAAAAGACTTAAAAATATAGATCAAAATGCAGCTGCTTTCATTTTACAGGGAGCAATTGATTATTTAAATAATTAATGCTTGCCTAATAGGCCCTTACAAGTTATAGAGTTGGTTTTAATGGCAAAAATAGACAAAGCTATTAAAATTTCTCAAAAACATTTATTAGGTATCCAAGATTTATCAATTAAAGATATTAACTTAATATTGGATGAAGCAAAAACATTTATATCTCTCAATAAAAGCAAAAATAAAAAAATTGATATACTAAGAGGCAAAACACAAATAAATCTTTTTTTTGAACCTTCAACTAGAACGCAAAGCTCTTTTGAGTTAGCAGGAAAAAGATTAGGTGCGGATGTGATGTCAATGAATATTACAAATTCTGCAATTAAAAAAGGTGAAACCTTAGTAGACACAGCCATGACATTAAATGCAATGCACCCAGATATTATCGTAATAAGACATCAGGACTCTGGTGCCTGTAATTTATTATCACAAAAAGTTAATTGTGCAGTATTAAATGCTGGTGATGGAAGAAGAGAGCATCCTACACAAGCATTGCTCGATGCACTAACCATAATTGATCGNAAAAAAAAAATTCAAGGACTTAGAATAGCAATTTGCGGTGATATACTCCATTCAAGNGTTGCAAGATCAAATATTTATTTACTAAATATGCTTGGTGCTGAAGTAAATATAATCGCCCCTTCAAATTTAATGCCAAAAGATATTGATAGACTTGGAGTTAATACTTTTTCTGACATGAAAGATGGGTTGAAGGGATGTGATATAGTCATGATGTTGAGACTTCAAAATGAAAGAATGAGCAGTTCCTTCTTATCATCTAATCGAGAGTATTATGAATATTATGGTTTAACTCCTGATAAATTAAATTTTGCAAAAGATGATGCGTTAATAATGCACCCTGGGCCTATGAACAGAGGTATAGAAATTGATACAAAACTAGCTGACGATATAAATAAAAGTGTGATTAAAGAACAAGTTGAACTGGGTGTGGCCGTACGAATGGCTTGCCTAAAAATTTTTTGTGAATGATGAAAAAACAATATTTTTTAAATGCAAATATAATTGATCCTAAAAATTCAATCGAGGAAATGGGAGGTTTAATTGTAAATGAAGAAGGTAAAATTGAAGCTATTGGTAAAAAAGTTAATAAAAATAATATTCCATCACGTGAAAAATATATTGATTTAAATGGAAAATATATAATCCCTGGTCTTGTTGATATGCGTGTATTTGTTGGCGAGCCTGGTTATGAATATAAAGAAAATTTTAGAACATTGAGCAATGCTGCGCTTGCTGGAGGTGTAACATCTGTGGTAACAATGCCAAATACAAGTCCAGTAATAGATAACGTATCAATAGTAGATTTTTTAAAAAGAAGAGGAAGAGATAAGTCAAAAATTAATATTTTTCCTTCAGCCTCATTAACTAAAAATATTGAAGGAACCAATATGACGGAATTTGGTCTATTACAAAAGAAAGGGATCATCGCTTTTACAGACGGAATAAGAACTATTCAAAATAGTAGACTTATGTCTAGAATAATGAGATCTGCCTATGATTTAGACTGTCTAATTATGCAGCATGCTGAAGATTATGAGCTATCGATGAATGGTATGATGAATGATGGGGTAATTGCCACTAAATTAGGCTTACAAGGAATACCTGACCTTGCAGAAAAAATAATAATAGAAAGAGATCTATCTTTACTCGAAGATTTTAATTGTAGATATCACATTTCACAAATATCATCATCCAAGTCCTTAAGTGTTATTAGAAATAAGAAAGATCAAGTCGATTTTACTACTGGTGTATCTATAAATAATCTTTCATTAAATGAAAATGATATAGGTGATTTTAGAACATTTTTAAAATTATCACCCCCTTTAAGAACCGAAGAAGATAGAATGTCCTTAATAACNGGTATTAATAAGGATTTGATAGATGTTATTGTGTCAGATCATAAACCAGAGGATGANGAGTCAAAAAGATTAACTTTTTCACAAGCTGCAACTGGAGCCTCAGGTATAGAGACTCTATTACCTCTTTCATTAGAGCTATTTCACAACGATTCAATTAAATTATCTAAGATAATAAAACTTCTGACAAGCAATCCAGCTAAAATTCTTAAAATTAATAAAGGAAATTTATCAATTGGAAATGATGCAGATTTTTGTATTGTTGATTTATATAAACCTTGGATTGTAAAAAAAGAAAAAATGATTTCTAAATCTAAAAATACATGTATTGAGGATAAAAAATTACAAGGTCAAGTAATTAATACATTTGTAAAAGGATTGGAATTATTTAAAATTTAATATGGATTTNGTTTTAGTTGTTTTTTTATCTTATTTGATGGGATCTATACCATTTGGCTACTTGCTAACTAAAATATTTCTAAAAAAAGATATTAGGAATATAGGCTCAGGTAACATAGGTGCAACGAATGNACTAAGAACAGGAAATAAAATGATTGGATACAGTACTTTGTGTTTAGATATTCTTAAAGCAGTCATTCCACTTCTCTTTATTAAATTTAATCTACCAGATATTATTTATATCTCTTCATTATGTATTTTTTTAGGACATGTTTTTCCAATTTGGTTAAAATTTAAAGGTGGCAAAGGTGTAGCAACCTTTGTTGGTATACTTTTTTGTTTAAATTATATTTTAGGTTTTGTATTTATAATTAGTTGGTTTTCAATTTTTTTAATTTTTAAATTCTCTTCATTATCATCAATTGTTGCATCTTTTGTAATTCCTATATTTCATGTTTTTTACTTTGATAATAATAATTATTATTTTTTTATAATTCTGTTCATTTTGATTTTTTATACGCATAGAGAAAATGTAAAACGCTTAATAAATAATNCTGAATCAAAGACTAAAATTTATTAATTTGACTAATTAACNCATTTATGTAGGTTGTTTCTTCTATGAACCTTGTCATAGTTGAAAGTCCAGCAAAAGCTAAGACCATAAATAAGTATTTAGGTGATAACTTTACAGTTCTTGCAAGTTATGGGCACATTAGAGATCTTCCATCAAAAAATGGATCTGTAGATCCTGATAATCAATTTAAAATGATTTGGGAAGTTGACAGTTTTTCAAAAAAATATTTAAAAGAAATAACAGATGTTGCAAAAGAATCTGATAAAATAATATTAGCAACTGATCCTGACCGTGAAGGTGAAGCAATAGCTTGGCACGTTAAACAGTTTTTGGATGAAAAAAAATTACTTAAAGGAAAAAAAGTAGAAAGAGTTGTTTTCAATGAGATTACCAAAAAAGCAGTTACAAATGGTATAGAGAATCCAAGAGAGATTGAAGCTCAGCTTGTCGACGCTTATATGGCTCGAAGAGCACTTGATTACTTAGTAGGTTTTAATATTTCACCAATATTATGGACAAAATTACCTGGATCCAAATCTGCAGGGAGGGTTCAGTCTGTTGCGTTAAAACTACTAACCGAAAGAGAGCATGAAATAGAAATTTTTAAACCAGAAGAGTTTTGGACTCTGAATGTTATTTTTTCAAATGCAAAAGATATAAAAATTACCTCTAGCCCATTTCAACTTGAGGGAAATAAAATAGAAAAATTTTCATTTAAAAATAAAGAAGAAATAAATAAAGCAATAGAAAAAATAAAAAGTAAAAATTATGAAATTACTGATATTTCATCGAAAATTTATACAAGAAACCCTTCAGGTCCATTTACTACATCAACATTACAACAATCAGCATCAAGTAAGTTAGGATTTGGCGCTTCTAGAACTATGCAGATTGCTCAAAGGTTATACCAAGGTATTGACATCGATGGTGATACAAAGGGTCTAATAACTTATATGAGAACCGATGGTACTAATATATCAAAAGATGCTGTTGATGATTTTAGAAATTATATAACTAAAACATATGGTAATGATTATCTACCAGATCAACCAAACAATTATTCAGGAAAAAAAGCAAAAAATGCGCAAGAAGCTCACGAAGCAATTAGACCTACAGATATTAATAATGATCCTTCAATGCTTAAAAAATATTTAAGTTCAGATCAACACAAGCTTTATAATTTAATTTGGTCCAGAGCACTTTCATCTCAAATGCAAACAGCAAAATTTGATAGAAAAACTATAATTTTAACTTCTGATGATGGAAAAAATATATTTAAGGCAAGTGGCTCTGTTATTAAATTCGATGGTTTTTTAAAACTTTATAAAATTGACGAAAACAACGATGAAGAAAAGATATTACCAGAAGTGTCAAAAGGACCAATAAATATAGAAAGTTTTATTGATGAGCAGCATTTTACTCAACCTCCACCTAGATACTCTGAGGCTAGCATTGTTAAGAAGCTTGAAGAACTTGGNATTGGTAGGCCTTCAACTTATGCAAGTATAATATCTGTAATTACTAATAGAGGATATGCAGATATATTAAATAAAAGATTCTTTCCAACCGACAGAGGNAAACTTATTTCTGCTTTTCTTGAAAAATTATTTACTAAATATGTTGATTATAACTTTACAGCTAAATTAGAAGATCAACTTGACGATATAACTTCTGGTAAAGAAGATTGGATAAAAGTACTTGAGCAATTTTGGAATGATTTTAATAAAAATGTTTCTCAAGTAAAAGAAAAAAGAACTAGAGAAGTTTTAGATATGCTCAATGAAAGTTTGGGTAGTCTTATTTTTGAAACCGATAGTAATGGAAGTATCGATAGAAAATGTAAATTATGTCAAACAGGACAGTTAAGCTTAAAAAATAGTTTTAGAGGTGGAGCTTTCATAGGATGCTCAAATTACCCAGAATGTAAATTTACTAGACCGTTGTCTAAAGTAAAGGCTGCAGAACAAATTAATCTAGCTGAGCCTAGATACATAGGTAAAAATGAAATGGATAAAGATATTTTTTTAAAGAATGGAAGATTTGGTCCTTACTTACAGTATGAAAAAGAATTAAATGAAGTTGAAGATACTAAAAAGAAAAAAAAGAAAAAAATCAAGAAAGATGTAAATCAAAATTTGAAAAATGTTTCAATACCTAAGGGAATAGATATTGATTCAATTGATTTAGATCGTGCTAAATTTTTGTGTTCATTACCTAAAAGTCTCGGAACAAACCCTGAAAACAATCAAGAAATTTTATTAAACTCAGGAAGATTTGGTCCATATTTAAAATGCGAAAATAAATCAGCAAGATTAGAGAATGTAGAAGATATTTTTACAATAGGTTTAAATCGAGCAATTACTTTAATTGCTGATGCTAAACCCGGTCGAATTTCATCATCTTTAATAAAAGATCTTGGTGAACATCCAGAAGATAAAAAACCTGTAAGAATTATGAAAGGCCAATATGGTCCTTATATAAAATACAAATCATTAAATGCAACAATACCAGAAGAAAAAGATCCTACTGAAATAACAATGGAAGAGGCATTAATATTAATTGAGAAAAGAAGGGAATACGATAGAAATAAAAAAAAGAAAAAAAAATGAACAAATTTTTAATAATCATTATTACTTTATTTTTACCAATACAACTATTTGCAGCTGATTTAGATTGTAGCAAGTTAGATAAATTATCTAAAGATTATGCAAAATGTATCACTGAAAAATCAAAGCAAAAAGGCAAGTTAATTAAAAATAAAATTGGCGATAATCTAGAAAAATCAGGTATAAAAGAAAAATATAAAAAATTTGATAGCAAAAAAACATTAAAGGATCTATTTACTAAAGAATGAATTTTGAAGATAATTTAAAAAAAAATAATATTTTACTTCCTAAAGCAGCTGACCCAGTTGGTTCATATGTTGCATCTAAAATAATAGGCAAATTACTTTATATTTCTGGGCAAATTTCAATGGATGCAGAAGGTAAACTAATTAAAGGTAAAGTTGGTAAAGATTTAGATGTTGATAAAGGATATAAAGCTGCTGAAAGATGTGCATTAAGCATAGTTTCTCAAGCTAAAAAGGCTTGTGACAATGATTTATCAAAAATAAAATCTTGTGTTAAATTGACAGGTTTTGTTAATTCGACAGATGACTTCACTGATCAACCAAAAGTAATTAATGGAGCTTCGGATACAATAGCAAAAATATTTGGAGATAGTGGAATGCATGCTAGAGCTGCTGTTAGTGTAAATAGTTTACCTCTTGGTGTTTCCGTTGAGGTTGATGCTATATTTGAACTTAATTAGCTATTTACCAATACTAAAATATTTTATTTTTTCTTTTTTCATTTTATCATGTGATAAAATATTTCTCATATCATATACTATTAAGCCTTTTTTATTAGATAGAGATTTTAAATTTAAAGATTTAAAATCATTCCATTCTGTATGTATAATAATTAAATCTGCATTAGAGCAAGCTAATTTTATACTTTCACAAAAAGTAACATTTTTAATTTTCTCAAAATCCTTTTTGTAGCCACTAGGATCATAATATCTTATTTTTGCACCTTTTAAGGCTAATGAAGGTATCATGGCAAGGCTTGAAGATTCTCTCATATCGTCAGTATTGGCCTTAAAAGTAACACCTAAAAATGTAATTTTTTTATTTTTTATTTTATTTTTTAATATTTTGAAGATCCTATTGAGTAAAATTTTTGACCTATTTTCATTTGATTTAATTACATTCTTTATAATAGATAAGTCAGTTTTAAATTCTTTTGCAGTATCTACAATTGCACGGGTATCTTTGGGGAAACAAGAACCACCGTAAGCAGGTCCTGCTCTTAAAAATCTACCACCTATTCTCTTATCAAGACCCATGCCTATTGAAATATCTTCAATATTAACGTCAATTTTTTCAGCTAAATTTGCCAGTTCATTAATGTAAGTAATTTTAGTAGCTAAAAAAGCATTTGATGCATATTTTATTAATTCAGCTCCTCTCCTTGAGGTATTTAAATATTCTGCACCTTTAGATAATAGTGGCGAATATAATGATTTCATAAATTTATTTGCTTTTTTATCAGATGTTCCAATAACAATTCTATCAGGAAAATTAAAATCTCTTATGGCCTCACCCTCTCTCAAAAATTCAGGATTTGAAACTACTGAAAAATTTTTTCTTTTAACCTTTTTAGCTAATATTTTTTCTATTTTGTCACCAGTTGTAACTGGTACAGTAGATTTCGTAACAACAATTTTAAAATTTTTAATATTTTGGCTAATTTCTTTGGCTACATTAAAAACTTGGTTAAGATCAGCTGCGTTGCTATTTTTTTTTGTTGGTGTNCCAACACATATAAAAATTATATTAGATTTCTTGATAGCTTCAGACAAATCTGTAGTAAANGTAAGTCTACCTGATTTATAATTTTTTTTAACNAGTTCGTTAAGTCCCGGTTCATATATAGGNATAATTCCATTTTTTAATCTATTAATTTTATTTTGATCTTTATCAACACAAATTACATCATTGCCAAGATCAGAAAAACAGACACCACTAACTAGTCCTACGTAGCCCGTTCCTATCATGCATAATTTCATATTTTTGAAATCTCCACTGATGATTTAATATAACCTTGCATAGTACCACAGTCTAAATACTTGCCACTGAAATTGTGACCTATAAATTTGTTTCCATCTTTTATTAATCGTCTTATAGCATCCGTAATGTGTATTTCACCACCCTTACCTTTTTTTTGATTTTTTAGTTTATTGAAAATTTTCGTAGTTAAAATATACCGTCCAATAACAGCATTATTAGAAGGTGCTTTTTTGATATCTGGTTTCTCNATTACATCTTTAATAAAAAAATTTAATTTATTAATAGTTTTCATTTTTTTATATATACCCCAACGATTAACAGTATTTTTATTTACCTTCATACTCGCCATAACAGAACATTTTTTTTTATTGAATATTGAAATCATATCTTTAGAGCAGTTTCGTTTTATTATTAAATCATCAGGTAGNAACATTAAAAAAAATTTATCTTTTATATATTTTTTTGTTTTCATAACAGCATCGCCAGTACCCATTGGTTTGTTTTGATAAACAAATTTAATCATTTTTTTATATTTTTTTATTTTTTTAAATTCGTTAATTATTCTTTTGTCTTTCTTTTTGTTAATTATTTTTTTATAAAAAGTATCGTTATTAAAATAAGTTTTTATCATTTCTTTTTTTTTAGATATAATAAAAATTATCTCTTTAATGCCGGCTTCAATACATTCTTCGATGATATATTCTATTCCTGGTTTGCCATTTATCGGCAACAGTTCTTTAGCAAATACACTAGTAAGTGGCAAAAGCCTTGTACCTTGTCCAGCCAGTGGTATTATTGCTTGTTTAATCATTAAAGTTAGTTATTTAATATGAATTACCATAAATGATAATTTTTAAAAGTATTAATAAATTAAATAAAGAAGTTAATTTTAAGGCAGATACAGGNTTTGTACCAACTATGGGTGCTTTGCATCGAGGTCATATTTCTTTAATAAAAAGAGCTAAAAAAGAGTCGTCAAAAGTTATAGTTAGTATTTTTGTTAATCCATCACAATTTAATAAGTCGAATGACTTTAAAAAATATCCAAGAAATATAANTAAGGATCTAATTATATTAAAAAAACTAAAAGTAGATTTTGTACTTATACCNAGTGCTAAAGACATTTTTAAAAATCAGAGAAGCATGAAGATCAAAATAAGCAAAAATGACAAGGTATTATGTGCTAAATTTAGACCAGGACATTTTGAAGGTGTTTTAGGCGTAATTAATCAATTTTTAAAGAAGATACAATCTAAGAGAATTTATTTAGGTGAGAAAGATTTTCAACAAATTTATCTGATTAAAAAATTTATAAAAAATAAATTTAAAATAAAGGTATGTACTTGTAAAACTGTGAGGGGAAAAGGGTTTCTGCCTTTATCTTCAAGAAATAATCTTTTAAAAAAAAATGAAATTAAGAAAGCTTCATTAATTTCTCAAAATATAAAAAAATTTTATTTTTCAATTAAAGGTAATTTCAATAATAAACATAAAATTTTTCAAGTCAGAAATAATCTTGATAAAATGGGTGTAGTAATTGAATATTTTGAATTAAGAAATAAAAATACTTTATCTAAAAAATTTAATAAACGAAATTTTAAATTATTTATTGCATTTTATGTAAACAAAGTAAGATTAATTGATAATATTTGATCAACCATAAAAGAAATAGGCACCGATACCTAAAAAAGATAGAAAACCAATAACGTCAGTAATTGTAGTTACAAAAACACTAGATGCGATAGCTGGATCTATATTAAATTTTTTTAATGTAATTGGAACAAGAATTCCAAAAAGACCCGCTACAATCATATTTAGAACCATTGATATTGATATTATAAATGATAACTGGATATCATTGAACCAAAGCTGAACTATTATTGCACTAATTATAGCAAATATTATACCATTTAAAATTCCTATCAAAAATTCTTTTAATATATTTTGAGTAAAATTATTTTTAGTCAATTCATTTGTAGCTATAGTCCGAATTGTAACTGCCAAAGTTTGCATACCTGCATTACCACCCATCGAAGCAACAATAGGCATTAAAAAAGCTAAAGCAACCATCTGCTCAATGGTAGCACCAAAAATACTTATAACCCATGTGGCTAGGAATGCTGTAAATAAATTCAATAAAAGCCAATTGAATCTTCTTTTAGTTTTTTTTAAAACACCATCAGTAATTTCTTCATCACCTACACCCGCTAATCGTAAGGCATCTTCTTCAGCTTCTTCTTTTAAAACTGTTAAAACATCATCACTCGTAATCATTCCAACCAATTTATTATTTTTATCTACAACGCAAGCTGAATTAAGATTATAATTTTCAAATAAATGTCCAACTTCTTCTCTATCCATATCTACTGGTATTGAAAGTTGCGATTCATTCATTATTGAATTCATTTTTGCATCTCTTGATGTTCTAAGAACCTTTGACGATGGGACTGTACCAATTGGTTTAAATTCATTATCTACAACAAATATTTCTAAAAATTCCTCTGGTAAATCTTTATTCTCTCTTAAATAATCTATTGTTTGTCCTACAGACCAGTTACTTGGTATAGCTGTAAATTCTCTCTGCATAATTCTTGCCGCAGAATCTTCGGGGTAGCTTAAGCTTTCTAACAATACAAATCTATCTTTAGGAGGTAGAGAGCTTAAAATTTCATTCTTATTTTCGTCATTAAGATTTTCAATAATTTTTATAGAGTCATCAGATTCTAAATTCTTAAGTATATAAACAATAGAGTCTGTAGATAAGTACTTTATAATCTCTGTTTGAATTGACTCATTAAGCTCAACAAATACTTGTGGATCTATTCGAAAATTATTTAATTTGATTAAATTTTCCCTATCAGATTCATTCAAATGTTCTATAATATCTGCTGCATCTGAAGGGTGCATTTCTCTAAAAGAATTTGAAATGAAATCAGCATCATTACTAGATATTTTATCTGTAACAACTTTTATAAATTCTTTATTAAATTCAAAGTTAACTTTTTTGTCCTTTATTTTTTTTACTAAAGTCATAAATTACGCCCATAATTTTATAAGCACTATTAATACATAATAAATATAATACAATTTAATAAATGAATATTGAGATCAAAATATCAAAAAAGCCCATAGAATATGATAAAGCTATAAAATACTTAGAGGCGAGATTAGATAAAATAAAAGAAGGAAAAGCCAAAGAGCTAATATGGATTTTAGAACATAATGATATCTATACAGCAGGTTCCAGCTATAAAGATGATGAAATATTAGATAAAAAAATTAAACTTATTAAAACAAATCGTGGTGGTAAAATAACATGGCATGGCCCAGGTCAAATTATTTTCTACTTTCTAATAGATCTAACTAAAAGAAACAAAGATATAAGAAATTTTTTAACAGTCATTGAAAACTCTATAATAAAATCACTTAAAGAATATAATATAATTACTTTTTCAGATAGAAAGAATATCGGTATATGGATAAAAAAAAGAAATAGTACAAAAAAAATTGCAGCGATAGGTATTAGAGTAAAAAAATGGATTGCTTATCATGGATTCTCTTTAAATATTAATAACGATATAGAAAAATATAAAAAAATTATACCGTGTGGTATTAAAAATAAGGGTGTCACAAACCTTAGACTGGTTAAAGATTTAAATTATAAGTATTTAAAAAAAAAAATAGTTAAAAATTTACTTAAAAATCTTTAAATTTTAATCTTTTTGTTTTTAAGAGACTTTTGAAATAGTTTGGCAATAAAGCTGTATACTTATATTTACTATCATTAATAATAAACTTTAATTGATATGAGTGAAGCATTAAATTCTTATTAATAGATTTTAAATTATTTGTTAAAAAATATTTATTATCTCCAAAAATTGGGTTACCTAATTCTAACAATTGTTTTCTTAACTGGTGTTTTCTACCAGTAATAGGCTTCATTTCTACTAAAGTGCTAATTGAATTTTTATCCAAAACCTTAAAAAAAGTTTTAGCTTTTTCAATTATTTTTTTACCATTTTCATATCTAATTAAATCTCCTTCGATTGTACCTTTATCCTTACTAATTTCACCATGACAAATTGCTAAATAAGTTTTGTGAACTTTTCTTAATCTAAACAATGAAGTTAACAATTGAGCAGATGATCGATTTTTTGCAATCAAAAAAACTCCAGAGGTATCTTTATCAAGTCTATGTACAGTGTATGGTCTAGTATTTTCAAAAATTTCACTTTTGGCAAATATATCAATTAAATTTTTTTTAGACTTTGTGCCTCCCTGAACAGATATACCAGCTTCCTTATTAACAACGATGAAATCATCATTATTATCAATAATTAAATTTTCATTTGATTTGATCACATCCTTTGATGGTTCAAATTTGATAGTTTTTTTTGTTGTTACATTATCTTTAATTTCTAAATTAAATATTTCAATAATATCGTTGTGTTTGACTTTATGTGAACTTTTTACTTTTTTTTTATTAATCTTAATCTTGCCAATTCTTAAATTTTTTTCAATTAGACCCTGGGGTATTTTTTTAAAGTTATGTCTTATCCACCTATCAATACGTGCATTATCAAATGACCTATCCACAGTGAAGTTTTTCTTCATTTTGTAGTTAAATTACGCTGATTTTTTTTTCTTATCTTCTTTTTCTACTTTTGGAGGAGTCTTTTCTGAAGTTTTAGATGTATCCTTTTTTTTAATATCTACTTTTTTGGCTTGTATATCTCTATCTACAAATTCAATAACAGCCATGGGTGCATTATCACCATATCTAAAACCAGCTTTTATTATTCTTGTATAGCCGCCTTTTCTATTTTCGTATCTTTTTGATAGAGTTTTAACAACTTTATTCGTTGATTTTGAGTCCTGTAGTTTTGAAAATAATGTTTTTTTATTTTGTAAAGTTTCTGTTTTCCCAAGAGTTATTATTTTATCTGCTTGTGGCTTTAAAACTTTTGCTTTTGGTAATGTGGTAGTTATTTGCTCATATTTTATTAATGAATTTAGCATATTTTTTATCAAAGCTTTTCTATGCTCAGATGTTCTATTTAGTTTTCTGTAGCCAAATTTATGTCTCATTAGATGGCTTCTTCCAACTTTTTAGACAATTCAGCAATATTATCTGGTGGCCAATTTGGTATTTCCATACCCAAATATAATGACATTCCAGTTAATACCTCTTTAATTTCATTTAAAGATTTTCTACCAAAATTTGGTGTTCTTAGCATTTCACCTTCTGACTTTTGAACTAAATCGCCTATATAGATTATATTATCATTTTTAAGACAATTCATTGATCTCACAGAAAGTTCCAGCTCATCAACCTTTCTTAAAAGATTTTTATTAAATTCAGGTTCTGTTGGTTGTTCTTTCGTTATAACTTCTTTTGGTTCATCGAAATTTACAAACATACCTAATTGATCTTGAAAAATTCGTGCAGCATAAGCAACGGCATCTTCGGCTGAAATTGATCCATTTGTTTCAACTTCCATAGTAAGTTTATCGTAGTCTAGGGCTTTACCTTCCCTTGCTGTACTTATTGAATAAGATACTTTTTTTACAGGGCTAAATAATGAGTCTATAGCAATTAATCCTAGTGGTGGTTCATCGGGTTTATTTAAATCAGCTGATACATAACCTTTTCCAGTGCCGACATTCATCTCCATGTGGAAATTAGTATTTTCGTCTAAGTTACATATTACTAGATTGGGGTTCAAAATTTCTATATCAGAAATTGGAGTTATGTCTGAAGCTTTAATCTCACCAGGGCCTTTTGCATCTAAAACTAATTTTTTTGTCCCTTCTGCAGAACTTTTAAGTGCTAATGATTTTATATTTAAAACTATATCTGTAACATCCTCCCTAACACCCTTAATAGACGTAAATTCATGCAAAACACCATCAATCTGTACTGAAGTTACTGCTGCACCTCTAATTGACGACAATAAAATTCGTCTCAATGAATTTCCTAAAGTTAATCCATAACCTTTTTCTAAAGGTTCTGCTGTAATTTTAGCTATAGTCTTATCATCACTTAATTTAACATCCAGCTTAGCTGGTTTAATTAATGATTTCCAGTTTTTAACATTAACTTCAAGGTTGTCCATTTATACTCTCCTTTTTTTGGGTGGTCTTGTACCGTTATGTGGCATTGGTGTTGTATCTTTTATTGATAAAATTTTAAAACCTCTGGCTTGTAAAGCTCTTAAAGCTGTTTCTCTACCTGATCCAGGTCCTTTAACTTCAACAGTAAGTGTTTTCATTCCATATTCTTGTGCTTTAGATGCAGCAGAGTCAGCAGCCACTTGAGCAGCGTAAGGAGTTGATTTTCTAGAACCTTTGAAACCTTTTTGTCCTGCTGATGCCCATGAAATTACATTTCCATTAGTATCTGCAATTGAAATAATTGTATTATTAAATGTTGATAAAACATAGGCTGTACCATTTAAAATATTTTTCTTACTCTTCTTTTTTTTTGAATAGGAACTTTTTTTAGATGATTTTATCTCTTTATTTTCATCAGAAGTATTATTGTCTGTTTTTTTTGTATTCATTTTATTACTTCTTCAATGGTGTGAGTTTTTTACCAGCAATAGCTATGGCTTTACCTTTTCTAGTTCTAGCGTTGCATCTTGTTCTTTGACCCCTTACAGGAAGTTTCTTTCTATGGCGTGAACCTCTATAACACGCTAAATCAATTAATCTTTTAATATTAAGTGATAGTTCTCTTCTTAAATCCCCTTCAACAGTAAAATTCTTATCAATATACTCTCTAATTTTTAAAATTTGATCGTCTGTTAATTCATTAACTCTTTTGGCTTTCGGTATATCTAATTCTTTACAGATTTGCTTAGAGAACCTGTCACCAATACCATGAATGTATGTTAGTCCAACTTGAACAATTTTGTTTTGTGGAATATTTACACCTGCTATACGAGCCATATATTTTGTGATTAAATTTAGCCTTTTATATAAGAAGTTATTTTAAAGTCAATGTCTTAAACATTAAGAATATGACCAATTTTACCTGTAATTTCATCAATTTCGAGGCTTCCATCGATTTCATGAAAACCCTTATGTGAAGAATAAAAATCCAATACTGGTTTAGTTTCTTTCATATAGATATCATATCTTTTTAATATAGTAACAGAATCATCGTCAGATCTTTTTTCTAAAATTTTTCTTTTTTCAATCCTTTTTATTATTGCATCCTTATCAACATTAAGAAAAAAAATGTGGTCTATAGATTGATTAGATTTTTTTAATAAAGCTTCTAGATTTTTAGCTTGATTTAGCGTTCTTGGATAACCATCAAAAATTAACTTATTTTTTTTTGGATCAAATATTATTTTTTCAAGAAGTTTATTAACAATTTCATCATCAACGAATTTTCCATTGTCCATAGAATCTATTATTTTTTTTCCTATTTCTGTATTATTATTAATTTCTTCTCTTAACATGTCTCCAGTGGATACTTGGAAACTATTTAACTTATCTACTAAAATTTTAGATTGAGTACCTTTGCCAGCTCCAGGAGGACCAAAGATAATTATATTCACCTCTTATTTACCAAATTTAGTTTTTTTGATTAAGCTTTCATATTGAGAGCTCATTAATCTTGTTTGTATTTGTGTAACAGTATCTATTGCTACCACAACAACAATTAATATTGAAGCACCACCTAAATAAAAAGGTATAGGGTAATTAGCTATTAAAAATTCTGGCAATAAACAAACAGCAGTTAAATACAA
This sequence comes from Candidatus Pelagibacter sp., assembly GCA_002692475.1. The sequence goes on along the minus strand of NZKC01000062.1, from coordinate 508 downwards.
TGCTCCAATAGTTGTTAGCTTAGTTAAAATATTATCTATATATATTGCTGTACTTTCACCTGGTCGTATACCAGGTATAAATCCACCATATTTTCTCAAATTTTCAGCTGTCTCATTTGGATTAAAAACTATCGAAGTGTAAAAGAAAGTAAAAAATATTATTCCTGATGCGTATAGAAGCATATAAAGTGGTTGACCTTGAGTAAAGTATGATGAAATATTTAAAAATGTTTCATTGTTTGAAATATTAAAATTTGAAAATGTAACTGGTAATAATAATATTGCAGATGCAAAAATTGCGGGAATTACACCTGCAGAGTTTAGCTTTAATGGTAAATGTGAGGAGTCACCACCATACATTTTATTTCCCATTTGTCTTTTTGGATAATTGATTAAAATTTTTCTTAATGCTCTTTCCATAAATACAATAAAGATTATTGTAGCAACTAGAATAAGAAACATAATGAATATAATTAAACCTGAGAGCGCTCCACTTTTACCTAATTCA
>NZKC01000061.1 GCA_002692475.1 Candidatus Pelagibacter sp. | reverse complement strand
GTAAAATTGCACCAATAATTTTGTTTAATTCGAAAGAATCCATTGATTTATATAAGTATTTCTACATATAACATGATATTTTTACAATTACTTAATTTAAATATAATAAAAATTTGCGTCGGTTAGACGCATAAATATTTATGTCAAATACAATTATTTTAATTCCCTCTAGAATGTCTGCTCAGCGCTTACCCGGGAAACCGTTATTAGAAGTAAATGGGCTTCCTATAGTATGTCATGTAGTAAAAAAAGCACAAGAGACCCAAATTGGTGATGTGATTGTTGCTACAGAGGATCAAGAAATATTAAACCAGGTAAAAAAACATAAAGGTGAGGCTATTTTAACATCAAAAAACCCACAAACTGGTACAGATAGAATTTGGGAAGCATTTAAAAAATTAAACTTAAAAAACATTGATTATGTAATTAATCTCCAAGGTGATGAACCATTAATAAATATTGAGGATATTAAAAAATTGGACCATCTAACAAAGAAAAATAATTGTCAAATTAATACACTTGCAACTAATATAGAAGATAAAAAATTATTCGATAGTGTTAATACGGTTAAAGTTCAAACAGAAAAAAAATTAGAGATAGAGAATTTCTCTGTAGCTCAAAATTTTTCAAGATTAACAGATACTAGGTCACAAAATATTTATCATCATATAGGGATTTACGAATTTAGTGTTTCAAGCCTGGAATCTTTTACAAATTTAAGCCAATCTGAGAATGAAAAAAAATTTAAGCTAGAACAATTACGAGCTATGGATAATAATATAAAAGTTAATGTAACTTATGCATCAAGTAAGGTCATTGGNATTGATACAGAAGAAGATTATATAGAATTAAAAAAAATAATGGAATATAAGAANTAGTATGAAAATTTTATATCAAGGAACCAAAGGTGCGTACTCCCAATTAGCAGCACTTGAAGTATATTCAAAAGCAGAGACAATATCTTGTAAAACTTTTGAAGATTGTTTTAAAAAATGTTCTGACGATGAGAGTTTAAAAACAATTATACCTGTCGAGAATTCAATAGCAGGTAGAGTTGCAGATACTCAATATTTAATGAATAAATATAAATTACAAATTTATGCAGAGCATTTTCATAAGGTATCTCATAATTTAATGTCTTTGCCTGGAGTTAAAATTAAAGATATAAAAAGTGTAAGATCACATTCACAAGCAATATCTCAGTGTCAAAAAGTTATAAATGACAATAATTTAGAACCAATTATTGCNGCAGATACAGCAGGAAGCGCAAAATTTATTAGTGATAATTCTAAAAAAGATGAAGCAGCAATTGCATCTAGTTTAGCAGCAGAAATCTANAATCTTGATATTTTAAAAAGCAATATCGAGGATGATAAAAAAAATGTTACCAGATTTTTAATTATGGGAAAAAATGCACAGCATCCAGAATTTAAAAAAGAGAAATATATCACAAGTTGTATTTTTAAAGTTAAAGATAAACCTGCGGCTTTATATAAGTGCTTAGGTGGTTTTGCCACAAATGATATTAGTTTAAGTAAACTTGAAAGTTTCTCTGAGCATAGCAGTTTTGAACAGTATTTATTTTTATGCGATATAGTTGGACATATTGAAGATCCAAAAGTTCAAAAATCCTTAGAGGAATTAGGTTTCCACACTGTAAGTTTAGATATATTAGGGGTATACAAAGCTAGCCAATTTAGAAATATTTAATTTTTATCTTCTTGAAGAATAAAAATTATTACTGATATAATAGTATTGGAGGCTAGAGGTGGATACTGCTTGAACCCGACCAGATCTTAACGGAAGCAGTCGTAAAGACAGTTTTTCAGGTTCTAGCTTCCTATTAAAAAAATGAAAGAAAATTCAAAAGTTTTAGCANTAAAGTATAGACCNCAAATATTTGATGATTTGATTGGGCAAGATNTTGTTGCTGAGACAATAATTAACTCTATAAAATCAAATAAGATCCCTAATGCATATCTATTTACTGGAATTCGTGGNGTNGGAAAAACTACAATTGCAAGAATAGTTGCAAAGACACTTAACTGCNCAAATGGAATAGAAAATCAATGNAAAGAAAAGTGTAGTAATTGTGATGATATTACTAATTCAAATCATATTGATGTTTTAGAAATGGATGCTGCTAGCAAAACAGGTGTAGATGATGTTAGGGATTTNATCGATTTTTCAAGATATGGACCTACGATTGCAAAATATAAAATTTTTATAATTGACGAAGTTCATATGTTAAGNAAACAAGCATTCAACGCACTTTTAAAAACTTTAGAAGAACCACCTGTTTATAAAAATGGTGGGAGTTTAAAATTTATTTTTGCAACTACTGAAATTAAAAAAATTCCAGTNACTGTAGTATCAAGATGCCAAAGATTTGATTTATCTAGAGTAAAATCTCAAGAATTATTTAATTATTTAAAAAAANTAAAAGATTTAGAAAAAGGTAAAATAAGTGATGATGCAATTAAACTAATAGTTAAAATTTCTGAGGGATCTGTTAGAGACGCCTTGTCTTTATTGGATAGAGCAATTGTTTCTAATGAAAAAGACAGTGAACTTGATTTAAAAAAAGCTCAAAAACTATTTGGTTATTTTGATAAGTCTATACTAATTGATTTATTTGAAAATATTTTTGAAGGAAATGAAAAAAAAGTTTTAGAAAAATATAAACTTATTTATGATCAAGGAGTTGAGCCTAAAGTTTTTCTAAATGATTTNTTNGAGGTATTATATTATTTAAAAAATATTAGTTCCTTAAAAATTGAAAGTACAAATTTTTCACTCAACGATGAGCAGTTNAAACANATTAAGAAATTATCNGAAAATNTTGAAAGTAGTTTGCTTATTTTATTTTGGCAGTTCACAATACAAGTCTTATCTGAGTTAGAAATAATATCTAATCAAAATTTATCTATTGAAATGTTTTTAGTAAGACTTGTTCACTTAAAAGATGTCAAGAATGTTAAAAATTCACAAAATTTAGAAAATATCAAAGCAGAAAAAGANATTANACAANAACCATTAAAAAGTAGNGANAACCATTTATTTAAAAGCAAAACTATAGATCAAATGAAGAATATAGTTCAGGAAGATAAAGATAAAAAAATTAATGAAGAGGATAAAAATACAATCCAAATAAAGTCTTTTGATGAATTAATTGAAGTTTGTAACAAAAAAAAAGAAATTCAACTTAAGTATGAATTAGAAAATAATGTGAATCTTGTAAGTTTTGAAAAAAATAGAATAGAAATTTCGTTTAATGATAATTTAAGTAAGGATTTTTTAAAAATTATTTCTTCAAAGTTATTTGATTGGACAGGAGAAAGATGGATAATAACATTGTCCAAGAAGACTGGTCAATTAACAAAAAAAGAAACTAAAACTAAAAATAAAAATGATAGTTTAGAGGTAGCAAAACAAACTGCTACATACAAAAAAATAAAAGAAATGTTTTCTGACGCTGAGCTTATAGATGTTAAAAAGGATGATTATAATGACTGATTTTTCAAAAATTTTAGATAAGGCTAAAGAACTCGAAAACAAAATGAAGGAAAGCCAAGAAAAAATTAAAACCATTAAAGCTGAGGGGGTTTCTGGGTCTAATTCAATTAAAGTTACCTTAAATGGAGATGGCGAAATGACAAGTATCGAAATTTCCAAAGATATAATGAACGAGGATAAAGCCGTTATTGAAGACTTAATTATTGCAGCTCACAACAATGCTAAAGAGAAACTTAAATCAAAAACATCTGAGGAAATATCAAAAGTTACAGGTGGATTTGGTATTCCAGGTTTTAAATGGCCACTATAAATTATGCAAAATATAGATGAAATAGAAAATTTGATAAAAATAATTTCTAAATTGCCAGGACTTGGACCAAAGTCTGCTAAAAGAATTATTTTAAAGATGATCAGTAACAGAGAAGAATTGCTTAAACCTATGGCTAAAGTACTTGTTGATATCTATAAGAATGTTTACAGATGTAACGTATGTGGATCATTAAGAACAAACAATCTTTGTAATAATTGCGATCAATCTTCCAAAAAACCTAATAAAATTTGTGTAGTAGAGAGTATAGCAGATCAATGGAGCATAGAAGGCTCAAANATATTTGATGGATATTTTCATATTTTGGGTGGAACAATCAATTCATCCGGACAAAAAAAAGAGGATTTATTAATATCATCATTAGTAAAAAGAGTTAAAGATCAAAAAATAGATGANGTGATTATAGCAACAAGTGCAACTGTNGAGGGACAAACAACAGCNTATTATATTCAGGAAAGTTTAAATGGCACAAAAGCAAAAGTNTCTAAACTTGCTCAAGGTTTGCCGGTTGGTGGAGAAATTGAAAACCTGGATGATGGAACACTTTACTCAGCTTTTAAAAATAGGTCAGGCTTAAATTCAGATTCAAATTGATTTTTTAATTAATCTATTNAAATGGAGTAATGGCTCTGTGTACCCTGANGGTTGATATTTTCCATGAAATATTAAATCGCAAGCTGCTTTGAAAGCAGTGGATTTTTCAAAATTTCCAGACATCGGNTGATAAGGATCTTGATCTTTCATACTGCGATCNTTNAAATTTTGATAATCAACTACTTTAGCCATTTTTTTCATAATTTCTAAAACTTGTTTCTTACTGCACACTCCATGATGAAGCCAATTTGCTATATGTTGACTGCTTATTCTACATGTGGCCCTATCTTCCATTAAACCAATACCATTAATATCNGGGACCTTTGAACAACCAACTGATTGATCAACCCATCTGACTACATAACCTAAAATCCCTTGAGCGTTATTTTTTAGTTCATTTTCTATTACATCTTTGGACCAATCTTTTTTATAATCAACAGGTATTGTTAAAAGATCATTTAANTTTGCAGTTTTTCTTTTTTTAATTTTTTTCTGAANNGAAAACACATTAATATCATGATAATGCAATGCATGTATTGCAGCAGCTGTAGGAGATGGTACCCAAGCACAGTTTGCNCCAGACATTGGATGTGAAATCTTTTGTTCCATCATTTCTTTTAGTAAATCTGGCATTGCCCACATACCTTTGCCTATCTGTGCTTTTCCAGAGAAACCACANGCCAATCCAATATCTACATTATTATTTTCATACGCCTTAATCCATTTTGATGATTTCATCTCACCTTTAAGTATCATTGGACCAATTTCCATAGAGGTATGGATTTCATCACCAGTTCTATCAAGGAAACCGGTATTTATAAAAAACACTCTTTTTCTTAAAATTCTAATACATTCTTTAAGGTTAACAGTAGTTCTTCTTTCCTCATCCATTATTCCACATAAAATTTGATTCTTTTTAAGTTTTAAAACTTTTTCAACTTTTTCAAAAATATTATTTGTAAAAATACATTCATCTGGTCCATGCATTTTGGGTTTAACTATATAAATTGAGTTTGTTCTAGAATTCCCTTTTCTTTTAAAATCATGAAGGCATGCAGTAGATGTAATAAATGCATCCAAAATTCCCTCTGGGCATTCTGATCCATCTTTTAAAAGTATTGCAGGGTTTGTCATCAGATGTCCTACATTTCTATTTAGAAGTAATGACCTGCCATGTAATTTAAATTTTTTATTATTTGGAGATAAATATTCTCTATCTAGATTTAACTTTCTTATTATAGTTTTGTTATTTTTTTTGAACTTTGAAATTAAATTTCCCTTCATTAGAGATAACCAATTTCTATAACCTAAAACTTTATCCTCAGCATCTACTGCAGCCACAGAGTCTTCATGATCACATATTGTAGAAATTGCAGACTCAATATATATATCATGTATTTTTAGTGGATCCTGATTTCCATCTGGATTATTGACTTCTAAGTTACCTTTTTGATCAAACAAAATATCTAAATGTAGATTGTTATTTTTAAATAAGAGAGAAAATATTTTATTTTTTTGTTTTCTAAATCCTATAAATTGCTCTGGTTTTTTTAATTTAACACTAAGTTGCTTTTTAATTATTTGGGGAATTTTTTTGATATCTTTCCAGCTTTGATTTTCAAGTGGAATATATTTATCTAAGAGTTCCCTTGCNTACTCGATTACTTTTTTTCCTCGAATTGGATTATANGTTTTACCTTTTAATGCACCTTTTGTTTCAGGAATAATATTTGCTCCATATAGGCTATCATAAAGACTTACCCATCTTGCATTAGCAGCATTTAANAAGAATCTTGCATTNGAGACTGGACATACTAATTGTGGACCACATATACTAGAAATCTCTTNATCAACATTCTTNGTTTGTATNTGAAAATTTGGTCCATTTTTTTTTAAATAATTTATTTTGTTTAGAAATTTTTTGTATTCATTTAATTTTATTTTTTTTCCTTTTTTNTCAAGNTGATATGAGTCTATTGATTTTTGTATTTTCTCTCTTATTTCAATNAGTTCTTTATTCTTTTTAGATAGNTCATGAACNGCCNTATTAAACCCNCNCCAAAANCGATCCTTTGAAATTTTNGTACCTGGAAGCAATTCCTTATTTANAAAAGACAAAAGGACTTCAGATATTGATAAATCCAGTATTTTAACAAATTTCTCTTTTTTCTTCATAANTATTTTTTACCATTTTATTGCCTATTTTTAGTTTATAAAGGATTATTATATGAAAAATTATCTTAATTTTGAGTTAGATATTAAAGACCTAGAAACAGAGCTAGATACTCTCAAAGATCCTTATAATAACACAGGATTGTCAGAAGTAGACACTAATAAGATTTCTAAACTCCAAGGTGAAATAGATAATAAATTAAAAGAAATTTATTCAAATTTAAATCCTTGGCAAAAAACTTTAGTGGCCAGACATGAAGATAGGCCTAAGTCAAAATTTTTTATAGATAATCTTTTTGAGGATTTTACTCCTCTTTCTGGAGATAGATATTACAGTGAGGATAAATCAGTAATTACAGGTTTTGCAAAATTTAATAATCAATCAGTTCTAATTATAGGACAAGAAAAAGGAGACGATCTTGAAAGTAGAATAGAACGTAATTTTGGTATGATGAGACCCGAGGGTTATCGGAAATCAATAAGATTAATGAAGTTAGCTGATAAATTTAATATTCCAATAATAATTTTTGTTGATACTCCAGGTGCGTATCCAGGGGTAGGTGCTGAGGAAAGAGGCCAAGCAGAAGCAATAGCAAAATCTATCGAGTGTAGTATGGAACTTAAAGTTCCGACTATTTCAATCATAATAGGAGAAGGTGGTTCAGGTGGTGCTATAGCCCTAGCTTCTTCAAGCAAAGTTATTATGCTTGAGAATGCTATATATTCTGTAATATCTCCAGAGGGGTGTGCGACTATTTTATGGAGAGATCCTAAGAAGACACTAGAGGCAGCTACAGCCATGAAACTTTCTTCAAAAGATTTATTGGAATTAAGAGTAATTGATGAAATCATTGAGGAACCACTAGGTGGTGCTCATAGAGATAAAAACTATATATTAGAAAAAGTGAAGAAAAGTATTCAAAATAATTTAAATGAATTTTTACCATTATCTAGAGACGAAGTTTACAACAAGAGAAAAGAAAAATTTCTATCAATAGGAAGAAATAAAGGATTTACTCCAAGTCCAGGATCGAAAAAGAGTCTTTCACTAGAAAACAATATTCTATTTAATATGATTAATAAATTAAATAAAAGAAAATTCTTTTATATTTCTGGGATAGTATTAATACTTTTACTTACCACCTTATTAATGTTTTAAAATCTTCCACAGCAGTGCTTATATTTTTTACCAGTTGCTTCACATATATCGTTTCTAGATATTTTTTCGTCTTTATTTAATATTAAGAGACATTTTGGATTATTA
>NZKC01000032.1 GCA_002692475.1 Candidatus Pelagibacter sp. | reverse complement strand
TCCATTAATAAAAATAATCTTATTATGCTCAAACTCTTTAATAAATTCAATTTTTTTTAAGTCATTTTCTTTATTAAAATCATTATAGAAATTTAATTCTCCAATATTCTTATTTATAATTTGTTGAAGATCTAAGAATTTCCAGTTTTCCATCTGTCTATTCGGAAAGCCTTTTTCTAAAAATTTATTTAAGTATTCTTCTCTAAAGCTTATTCCTTCTTTTGAGGAATAATTTTTAAAAGTTTTATCAAAGTCTATTTTTGCTTTTTTTTCCATTTAATTAAAATTTTCGTAACCTTTTTTTTCAAGCTCTAGTGCTAATTCTGAGCCACCAGATTTTATGATTTTTCCATTCATCAAAACGTGAACAAAATCTGGTTTTATGTAATCTAACAATCTTTGATAGTGAGTAATTATTAAAAAAGAATTATTTTTCTTCCTTAAAGCATTTACACCATCTGCGACTATTTTCAGCGCATCTATATCAAGTCCTGAATCTGTTTCGTCTAAAATAGATAATTTTGGATTTAAAATAGACATTTGTAATATTTCATTTTTCTTTTTTTCCCCGCCTGAAAAACCTACATTTAATTGTCTGCTTAATTTCTCCTCATCAAATTTGAGTTCTTTTGATTTCTTTTTAACCAAATTTAAAAACTCAATTGCATCTAATTCCTTTTCGCCCCTTGCTTTCCTAATTGCATTTAAAGATGTTTTTAAAAAAATGTTTGTATTAACTCCAGGTATTTCAAGTGGATATTGAAATGCTAAAAAAATTCCCTTGTGAGCTCTTTCCTCTGTTTCAAGATCAAATAGATTTCCATTCTCGAATAAAATTTCCCCAGAAACATCATATCCTTTTTTGCCTGATAAGATGTTAGATAGTGTGCTTTTACCTGATCCATTTGGGCCCATAATGGCATGGACCTCACCAGCTTTTATTTCAAGATTAAATCCATTTAAAATAGACTTTTTATCAATATTTGCCTTTAAGTTATTAATTTTTAACATTTATCCAACGCTTCCTTCTAAACTAATACCAACAAGTTTTTGTGCTTCTACAGCAAACTCCATCGGAAGTTGTTGTAACACTTCCTTACAAAATCCATTTACAATCAACCCAACAGCTTCTTCAGGATTTAATCCTCTTTGTTGACAATAATGAAGCTGATCCTCACTAATTTTAGAAGTTGTAGCTTCATGAGCAATTGTTGAGTCTGAGTTTTTATTTTTTATATATGGAATAGTATGAGCACCACATTTATTTCCCATTAATAAAGAATCGCATTGAGTATAATTACTTGAGTTCTTTGCTTTCTGAGATATATCAACCAATCCTCTGTAAGTCATATCTGATTTTCCNGCACTTATGCCCTTCGATATGATTTTACTTTTTGTATTTTTTCCAATGTGTATCATTTTNGTTCCTGTGTCTGCTTTTTGNTGATTGTTAGTTATAGCTATTGAGTAAAACTCNCCTATTGAATTATCTCCTCGCAAAATACAACTTGGATATTTCCATGTTATAGCAGAACCTGTTTCAACCTGGGTCCATGAAATTTTTGAATTTTTTCCTTTGCACAATCCTCTTTTTGTTACAAAATTATAAATACCACCCTTTCCATCTTTATCACCTGGATACCAATTCTGNACTGTTGAATATTTAATCTCAGCATCATCTAAAGCNATTAACTCAACGTTCGCTGCATGCAATTGGTTTTCATCTCTCATTGGAGCTGTACATCCTTCNAAATAACTTACATAGCTTCCCTTATCTGCAATGATTAAAGTTCTTTCAAATTGTCCTGTATCNGATGCATTAATTCTAAANTATGTTGATAATTCCATTGGGCATCTCACTCCTGGTGGAATATAAACAAATGAACCGTCAGTGAATACAGCAGAATTTAAAGTTGCAAAGAAGTGATCTGATAATGGTATGACTGTTCCAAGATATTTTTTTACTAATTCGGGATACTTTTGTACAGCTTCAGATATTGAACAAAATATAATACCCTTTTCAGTAAGTGTTTCTTTAAATGTAGTAGCTACCGAAACTGAATCAAACACTGCATCAACTGCTATACCGTTTAATCTTTGTTGTTCTTGCAATGGTATCCCCAGCTTTTTGTAAGTCTCCAGCAATTTTGGATCCAATTCATCAAGATTTTTTGGTTTATCATTAAAACTTTTAGGTGCAGAGTAATAATATAAATCTTGATAATCAATCTTTGGATATTTTGGTTTTTGCCAATCAGGCTCTTTTAAAACTTTCAATCTTTCAAATGCTTTTAATCTCCATTCAAGTAACCATTTTGGCTCTTTTTTGATATTTGAAATAAATTTAATGACCTCTTCATTTAAACCTTTTGGAGCTTTATAGTTTTCAATATCAGTTGTAAAACCATATTTATAATCTTTTAATTTTTCNATCTCTTTTTCTCTCATTATATGCTTGTCTGATTTTTATTTACTAAATCGCTAAGTTTTTTATTCTCAAAAAAATTATTTATATGAATATCTAACTCATCCCATAAATTATGCGTAATACATTTAACTAACTTACCTGTACAGCTTTTTTTAATATCCTTTTTACATGCCATAGTTTTTACTTTTTGATCTAATGCTGAAAATATTTCTGCAATTTTAATTTCATCAGGTTTTTTATTTAAAACATAACCTCCATTAACTCCTCTTATACTTTTTAAAATATTATTTTTTTTTAATTTTAAAAAAATTTGCTCTAAATAAAATATTGAAATGTTTTGTCTTAGCGAAATATCTCTCAAACTCACAGGTTTATGTGATGAGAACTTTGCTAGATCGGCCAGTGCCATTACGGCATATCTTGATTTNGTATTTAGCTTCATAGTTGTTATTTTATGCGACTTATATATATACCCGACTAAATTAGTCAAGTTTTCATAAGTATTAAAAAGACTCGCATATCGTCCCATGATTGTTATATAAAGTTTTTCTGTGAGAATAATTATCATTAACACATATGGAAAATAAAATAGACGAAATTTTTATACCGGGACCTGCAGGTAGATTAGAAGCTAAATATTTTAAAAGTAAAAAAAATACNTCACCNATTGCAATAGTATTNCAGCCACATCCTCAATATGGTGGGACGATGAATAATAAAGTTGTTGTAGAGACCTTTAATGTNTTNAAAGAAAATAATTTTTCAGTATGTAGATTTAATTTCAGAGGTGTGGGAAGAAGTGATGGTGAATTTGANAATGGTCAAGGTGAACTTGCNGANGCTGCTGCAGCGTTAGATTGGTTAGAAAGAGAAAACTTAGATAATTCTCAATGTTGGGTATCTGGTTTCTCTTTTGGATCTTTGATTGCAATGCAGCTACTAATGAGAAGACCTGAAATTAATAGATTTATTGCAATATCACCCCAGCCTAATGTTTATGATTTTTCTTTTTTAACTCCGTGTCCTACGTCAGGGTTAATGGNATATGGNAAGAAAGATGAATTGGTGCCAGTTGAATTTATTGATGAGCTTAATAAAAGATTAAGTTCTCAAAAGGGAATAAANGTGGAATTTCAGTCAGTGGTAGATGCGAACCATTTTTTTTCAAAGACCGAAAAAAACTTAATTTCCACTTTGGAAAAATATATAAAAAAAGAAACTACTGTTTTTTAAAAGTTTTTAATAATTACACCNCCAATAGTAGGAATACTGCATCCTGTTGTTTCAGGAAATGATATAGGTAGGCTTAAAATAGATCTTATTGCCAAATATGCAAATGCTTGTGACTCTATAAAATCTCCATTTAAATTTAAGTCTTCAATCATATTTATTTTATTTCTAATTTTCTCTTCAATTCTTTTAATTAAAAATTTATTTTTTCTACCNCCCCCACAAACATAAATATTTTTATTTAAGATATTTTTTGAAATTATTTCTGCTGTGAATTCTGTTAAAGTTGCGGCACCATCATTTAAAGAAAGACCTCTAACAAAAGAATAGTCAAAATCGTGAATATCAAGAGACTTTTTTTTACTAATTTTACTATTTAAAAAAAAATCAATATTATTTTCTAAAATTATATGATCAACCTTTCCTGATTTAGCAATCTCCCCCTTATTATCATATAAATCTTTTGTATTNAGTCTAATCCATTTATCAATTAAACAATTGCCTGGTCCAACATCTTTTGCCGACATTTTTCCACTANCATTGATTATAGTTTCGTTAGATATTCCACCAATATTTAANAANCTTACTATATTTTTTTCTGTAAATTTAGATAAAAGTTTATGGAAAATTGGNNCAAGAGGNGCTCCTTGTCCTCCATTNTTTAAATCNTTTTTTCNAAAATCNTAAACAACTTTTTTTTTTGTTAATTGAGATAAAAGATTNCCNTCACCTATTTGAAANGAAGTTTTATTATCACCNTCATGNAACATTGTTTGTCCATGAAAACCAATTAAATCAATCTCTTTCTTTTTTTTATTTAAAATTTCATTAGTTATATTTGCATGAAAAAAAGTGAGTTTTTTCTCTAAAGAATTAAGATCGCTCTTAAACTTAAAAATNTCTTCTTTTGTATTTATTTTTTCTCTACACAAATTTAACTCTTCACGTATTTCTTTGTCATATTCATAAAATTCATCATATATTGAATGATATTTATCTTTACCATTTGAACTTATTATAGATGCATCAACNCCATCCATCGATGTACCGCTCATTAAACCAAGGCTAAAATAGCTTTCTTTCATTGGTATTTTTAAATAAATTAAATAAAGTATATTGATTCTACACATTTTTTAAAAATATGGAAAATTCATTCTTAAAAGAGTTTAAAGACAGAGAGTANTTCAATCAGTGTACAAATGAGCGTGAGCTTGAATCTTTAATGAATGGCTCAAAAATCAGAGCATACATTGGCTTTGATTGTACTGCCCAAAGTTTGCACGTTGGAAGTCTGCTTCAAATTATGTGTTTAAGGTTGCTACAAAAACAGGGGCATCAACCAATTGTCCTTCTTGGTGGTGGTACAACAAGAATTGGAGATCCATCAGGTAAAGAGGAGACGAGAAAAATTTTATCTGAAAAGGAAATAGAAAAAAATATTAAGAATATCAAAAGTGTCTTTAATACTTTTTTAAATACAAAGACACCAAGAACAAAACCAATATTTGTAAATAATTTTAAATGGTTAAGTAAACTTAATTATATTAAATTTTTGCGAGATATTGGCAAACATTTCACGATAAATAAAATGTTGAGTTTTGATAGTGTGAAGCTTCGATTAGATAGAGAGCAATCTTTAAGTTACATGGAATTTAATTATATGATTTTACAGGCATATGATTTTTTAGAATTAAGAAAATCTAAAAATTGTATTTTGCAAATTGGTGGTTCAGATCAATGGGGTAATATAGTTAATGGGGTAGATCTCATTAAAAGACATTTGGGTAAAAATGCTTACGGTCTAACTACACCATTAATTACTTTAGCTTCAGGAGCTAAAATGGGTAAAACAGAAAAAGGTGCTATTTGGTTAGATAAAAAACTTTTATCTCCCTTTGATTATTGGCAATACTGGAGAAATACAGATGATAGAGATGTAATAAAATTTCTTAAAATGTTTACTGATCTTGAGGTTAAAAAAATAGAAGAATTATCGAACAATAATATAAATTCATTAAAAATTTTACTAGCAAATGAAGCAACAAAAATGCTTCATGGAAAAGAAGCTGCACTAAAAGCTGAGAAAACTGCTAAAAATATTTTTGAAAAAGGATCGATTGGCGATGATTTAAAAACAGTTTTAATTAAGAAACAAATNATAGATCAAGGANTGAACATTATTGATTTAGTTTTACAATCTGAATTATTTATTTCAAAAAGTGAAATTCGTCGAACTATCAAGAATAAGGGAATCAAATTGAATAATAATGCAGTAGAAGATGAAAAAAAAATTATTTCCTTTTCAAATTTTGAAGGTAAAGATTATTTAAAATTATCTCATGGTAAAAAAAAACATGTAATTATAAAGATAACTAATTAGTTTTTTTTATTTTTTCTAATGTTCTGGTAATAAATCTTGGCGTTAAAGTCTTAATCGGATTAACTGATGTTTTAAGGTTTTTTGGTGGACCTTTAATCTTAAAACTTACTCCAAAAACNCCCTCCCCTGTTTTTTTTCCNACTAAGACATCTCCAATTAAAGGAATNGAGGANACAAACTTATTTATTGTNGTAGCTGGTACNAGAGTTCCNTTTAAACTTATTAATTTATCTTTTTGNACATAGCCTTCCATTAAAATAGACATNGCNGGNCCTATTGAATACATCTCTTCTATCTTCATTAAATTANCTTCNTTNGAAAANATCATTTCNAATTCATTAAAACGTACTCCTTCACCAGTTAAAGTATCTGAAATACCNTGAAGCGATGCTAGNGTTAAAATTTTAGTTAATGCAGGAAGTTCTTTTAATTTAAAATCATAAATATTTAATTGAGAATTAGATTTTTTGTTTGATTTTGTTGATGAGAAATTTATCTTTCCTTCTTCAAAACCTTTGATAAATTTAAATTTTTTAACAAAAGGTTTTGCTAANTCAGAGTAAAATGTTGTTATTTGATCGCCATTTTTATTCACAATTGATAATGAAACGTTTTTATTATCTTTAAATTTTGAATTAAGATTTAGTTTGGTTATTTTGTTATTATTAAAAACTATTTCACCTAAAAGATTATAAATAATATGCTCTTTATCAATATTGTTTTCCTTAAATTTAATTTTAAAAACTCTCGGTTTATTTGTAAATAATTTAAGTTCAGCCTCGCTATCATCGAAAAGAATATTCTCTATAATCGAATTTAAAGAAAAATTATTACCCTCTACAAGAAAATGATCTTTTTTTTTTAATAAAGATAAATCATTAATAATTTCATCCCTATCTTGATAATTTAATTTAATTTTTTCTAAATCAATTATTTGAAACTTATTATTGAGTGTAAAATTGTTAAAAATAAATTTATCTTTTTTTGATATAAGGGATAAATTGCTTATTAGCAGTTTATTTTTTTCCTTATTAAAATTTATTTTTAATTCTGCATTTTTATCATTTTTATAAAAATCTAGTAATTTAATTATTATTGGGGTCTTATTTAATGAAACTTTTAAATCAACTGATAGATTTTTCTTTTTCTTTTTAATATCATAAAAAATATTTTCTTGTTTTTCTGATATGTAAATATTTCCTTCGCCAACAATAGATAGGTCATTACTATAATTTACATTTAATTTATTATTTTTAATAATAATTTTATCTTTTATATTTGGTAAAATTTTTCTAAGACTTTTATTTTCCAAATGATATTCGGCATTTTCTATATTTATGTTAGAATTGATTTTTACATTATGAAATTTGAGTTTTTTATTAATATTAAATGAAAATTCACTATTAGAAGATAAAATTAAATTTTTTAAACTATTATTTTTATAATATTTATTAATAAATTTATTATTTATTTCCGAACTAGGATTATTTAAATTTCCTTTAACAAAAAAAATTTCATTTTGTCTCTGTAAATTTATATTGTCTGATGAGATTGGTAAATTAAAATATTTTAATTCTACCTTTTTTAAGTTTATATTATTTTCTTCAAAATTAAATTTAAAATTTATATTTTTAATTTTCTCATTACTGAAAAGATCAAGTGATAAATCTTTTATTTCACCTGATATTAGATAATTATTTTTAATTTTACCTTTTCTATCAATGTTTATTTTTCCATTAATATACAACTTACCTTTATTTGAAATTTTATCTAAAATTAATAGTTGTGGACTATCTTTAATGCTTCTAGCAAACTTTAAAATATCTTCAAAATTATTATATTCGGTCTCAAAATTTAAATTTCTAATTCCAAAATCCTTATTAAAGAATGATACAATATTATAATTTGTTGAAATTTTTTTAAGTTTTAAATTTTTATCTCTTATTTTAATTCCTGTATTTTCAGTTATTACATTAATTTTTAAATTTAAAGGTTTTAATAATAATTTAACTTTATTAAGTTTTAGTTCTATTTGTGGGTAGCTCTCATTTACTTTGTTTGAAATTTTTTTGTTAAACCTGTCTGTTTCAAAGCCAAAAAAACTTAGATAAGCTAAAGTTATAATGAATAAAGTTATAAATAAAGAAATGAATAATGTGATTTTTTTCATCATATTATCTAAATAAAGAACTTTCTAAAAAACTATCTATTTCACCATTCAGAATTTTATCTGGATCAGTGCTTTCATAATTAGTTCTGTTGTCTTTTACTAATCTATATGGTTGTAATACNTAAGAACGAATTTGGTGTCCCCANCCAATTTCTGTTTTATTNCTCTCAAAATTTTCAATTTCTTTTTGTTTTTTTTTNAGTTCAAAATCATAAAGTCTAGCTTTTAACATNTTCATGCATGTTTCTTTATTTTTNTGNTGNGATCTTTCATTNTGACATTGAACTACAATTTTTGATGGTAAGTGTGTTATTCTAACTG
>NZKC01000031.1 GCA_002692475.1 Candidatus Pelagibacter sp. | reverse complement strand
GCAGATGCACCAAAGGAAGCTCCTAAAGCAGAAGAGAAAAAAGCAGATGCACCAAAGGAAGCTCCTAAAGCAGAAGAGAAAAAAGCAGATGCACCAAAGGAAGCTCCTAAAGCAGAAGAGAAAAAATAAATATGTTTACATTCCAAATTTTTACGCTTTATCCAGAATTATTTCCAGGTCCTTTTAAAGATGGAATTTTTGGAAAAGCATTGGAAAAAAAAATATGGGATTTAAAAATAATTGACATTAGAGAATACGCAAATGATAAACATAAAACAGTTGATGACACACCTTATGGAGGTGGATCAGGAATGCTTTTAAAACCAGATGTAATTGCTAAATCTTTAGATATAAATACCACTAAAAATGAAAAAATTTTTTATCTATCACCTAGAGGAAAAATTTTTAATCAAAGTATTGCAAAAAATTTATCAAAAGAAAAAAAAATAAATATTATTTGTGGACATTTTGAAGGTATAGATCAAAGGGTTTTAGACCATAGAAATATAGAAGAAATAAGTATTGGCGATTTTGTTTTATCTGGAGGGGAAACTGCATCATACGTTTTTCTTGATGCAATACTTAGATTAATTCCTGGAGTAATCGGAAATGAAAATTCTAAAAATGAGGAAAGCTTCGAAAATGGTTTATTAGAATACCCACAGTACACAAAGCCACAAATTTGGGAGGAAAAAAGTGTACCAAACGTGCTATTATCAGGAGATCATGCGAAAATTAAAGACTGGCGTTTATCTCAATCTGAGGCTATAACTCGCGTCCGAAGACCAGATTTATGGCAAAAATATAATAACAAAAAAAATTAACTTGATAAATTTACAAATGAAGACAATTGAAGAAATAAACCAGGCAAATGTAAAAAAAATATCTGCTGAAAAGAAATTACCTAGTTTTTTCCCAGGTGATATTGTTAAGGTTGGTGTAAAAATTACAGAAGGAAAAAGAGATCGTATTCAGTATTTTGAAGGTGTATGTATTGCAAAAAAAAATAGAGATTTGAATTCATCTTTTACCGTTAGAAAAATTTCTTTTGGAGAAGGCGTAGAAAGAACTTTTGCTTTGTATAGCCCTATTGTTGACTCTATAAAAGTTATAAGATCTGGAAAAGTTAGAAGGGCAAAACTTTATTATCTAAGAGATAGAACTGGAAAATCAGCGAGAATTGCAGAAAAAATTAAGAAAAAAATTGGTATTGATGTAGATTCTAAACCAGAAGAACCAACAGAAGAAAATATTATTAAAGCGGTCGATGTTAATGCAAATGAGGAAATCAAGAAAGAGTCTGTTGAAAAAAAAGATACCTCTGAAAAAAAAAGTGAAAAAGAGACTCTAGAAGAAAAAAAATAATCTTTTTCTAAATGCCTAAGACTTTATACGACAAAATCTGGAGTGATCATTTAGTTCATCAACAAGATGATGGTACATCATTACTATTTGTTGATAGACATTTGATTCATGAAGTTACGAGTCCACAAGCTTTTGAGGGTCTAAGGAATTCAAATAGAAAAGTTAGACAGCCAAACTTAACACTTGCTGTCGTGGATCATAATATTCCTACAACTGATAGGTCAAAAGGAATAGATGACTTAGATTCAAAAATTCAAGTAGAAACATTAGAAAAAAATTGTAAAGATTTTGGTGTAAGGCTATTTGGAATGGAAGACAAAAGACAAGGGATAGTTCATATTGTAGGTCCAGAGCAAGGTTTTACTCAGCCTGGAACGGTAATTGTTTGTGGAGACAGTCATACAGCTACACATGGAGCATTTGGNNCTTTAGCTTTTGGAATAGGNACNTCNGAAGTAGAACATGTTTTAGCTACNCAAACTCTTGTTCAAAAAAAAGCAAAAAATTTTAGAATTAATGTAAATGGAAANCTTNCAATTGGTGTTACATCAAAAGATGTTATTTTACAA
Organism: Candidatus Pelagibacter sp.; assembly: GCA_002692475.1. The sequence goes on along the minus strand of NZKC01000031.1, from coordinate 30,808 downwards.
ATNATTGGAAAAATAGGAACAGCNGGAGGAACAGGNTNTGTAATTGAATATGCTGGTAGNTTAATTTCAAATTTATCNGTGGAACAAAGAATGACAATTTGTAATATGACTATAGAAGGTGGAGCGAGAGCAGGATTAATTCAGCCAGATCAAAAAATTTTTAACTATTTAAAAGATAGACCAATGTCACCAAAAAAAGAAAACTGGGAAAAAGCATTAGAATATTGGCATTCACTTAAGACTGATAATGAGGCTGAATTTGATAAGGAAATTAATTTAAATGGTGAAGACATAGCTCCGATGGTTACATGGGGAACTTCCCCAGAGGATGTTGTCTCAATTAATGGAAAAGTACCAAATCCTGATAATGAGCAAAATGAAGATAAAAAAAATTCAATTAATAGATCTTTAAAATACATGGGACTTAAGCCTGATGTAAAAATTAAAGATATTAAAATTGATAAAGTTTTTATTGGAAGTTGTACAAATGGAAGAATAGAAGATTTACGTGAAGCGGCTCAAATTCTTAAGAATAAGAAAAAGGCAACCCATGTTCATGGTATGGTTGTTCCTGGCTCAGGATTAGTTAAAGAACAAGCAGAACAAGAAGGGTTAGATAAAATTTTTAAAGATTCTGGATTTGAGTGGAGGGAGCCAGGTTGCTCAATGTGTTTAGCAATGAACGCAGATAAATTAAAACCACAAGAGAGATGTGCCTCCACATCAAATAGAAATTTTGAGGGAAGACAAGGAAGAGGTGGAAGAACTCACTTAGTTAGCCCAGGAATGGCAGCAGCCGCAGCCATAGCAGGCAATCTAGATGACGTTAGAAAGTACCAAAATTAATGAAAAAATTTACTTCACTTAAAAGTATTCCCGCATATCTACCAATTGTAAATATTGATACTGATATGATTATACCCAAGCAGTTTTTAAAAACAATTAAACGTACAGGGTTAGGAAAAAATCTTTTTCACGAAATGAGATATCTTGATAATGGAAAAGATATAAAAGATTTTGTTTTAAATAAAAAACCATTTAACAATTCAAAAATTCTAATAGCTGGAAATAATTTTGGTTGTGGATCGTCTAGAGAACATGCCCCATGGGCTCTTTTAGATTTTGGAATAACTTGTGTTATTAGTTCAAGTTATGCAGATATATTTTATAATAATTGTTTTAAAAATGGAATATTACCAATTGTTCTAGATGAGGAAAAAATAAAAGATCTATCTGAATATTCAAATAGAGAAGAAGAAATCGAGGTAAATTTAAAAGATCAAAAGATTATTTATGGAAATAATGAATTAAGTTTTGAAATAGATCCATTTAAAAAGAAATGTTTAATCGAAGGACTTGATGATATTGCATTATCACTAGAAAAATCATCTCATATTAATGAGTTTGAAAAAAAAATTAAATCTTCGAAACCTTGGATATTCAATGATTAAGGTAAAAAAGAGAAAAATATTATTATTACCAGGTGATGGTATTGGACCAGAGGTAATTGCCGAAGTTAAAAAAATAATTAATTGGTTAAATAAATATCGATCTTTAGATTTTGAAATTGATGAAGATTTAGTAGGCGGTGCTGCTTATGATAAACATGGAACACCAATTACAGACGAAGTTTTTTATAAAGCTTTAGAGAGTGAAGCTGTGATTTTGGGTGCAGTTGGTGGTCCAAAGTGGGATAATTTAGATTTTTCAAAAAAACCTGAAAGGGCTTTGCTAAAATTAAGAAAAGAGTTAAAACTTTTTGCAAACTTAAGACCAGCTATATGTTTTAAACAATTGGTTGATGCTTCAAGTTTAAAACCAGAAATAGTATCCGGATTAGATATAATGATAGTTAGAGAACTTACTGGTGGAATTTATTTTGGTGAACCAAGAGGAATTAAGCCAATAGATAATGGTGAAAGAAAAGGTATTAACACACATACTTATACAACGAGTGAAATTGAAAGAGTTTCTAGAGTAGCTTTTGATTTAGCAAAAAAAAGAAACAACAAAGTTACTTCATGTGAAAAATCAAATGTAATGGAAGCCGGACAATTATGGAAAGAGGAAGTTCAAGCTATTCATGATAAAGAATTTAAAGAAGTAGAGCTAGAACACATGCTAGCTGATAATTGTGCAATGCAACTTTTAAGAAATCCAAAACAATTTGATGTAATTGTAACAGATAATTTATTTGGTGATATTTTATCAGACGAAGCAGCAATGTTAACTGGTTCTCTTGGTTTGTTGCCTTCAGCTTCTTTGGGTGCAAAAGATAAAGATGGCAATATGAGATCGATGTACGAACCTGTACATGGTTCAGCTCCCGATATTGCTGGAAAAGGAGTAGCGAATCCAATTGCAACAATACTGAGTTTTTCGATGGCACTAAAATATTCTCTAAATTTAGACAAAGAATCTAAGGAATTAGACTCAGCTGTCCAAAAAATCCTTGATGATGGCCTCAGAACTAAGGATATTTATTCAAAAGGTAACAAAGAAGTATCCACAAAAGACATTGGAGATGCGGTTATTGCTTGTTTGCAAAAATAGATAATTTCAATTAATTTATTAAAACTTATGACAACTTATACAGCTCCTGTTGATGATATGATGTTCCTTTATGAGAAATTAAGGAACGATAAAAGTTACAATGAAATAGATAAATATAAAGATGTAACCCCAGATTTAGTTAAAAATATTTTAGAAGAAGCAGCAAAAATTAATGAGAATATAATTTTACCACTTGCAAAATCTGGAGATGAAAATCCAACTGTTCTTGAAAATGGAATAGTTAGAACTCCTCCTGGGTATAAAGAGGCTTACAAAAAGTATATAGAAGACGGATGGACCTCATTATCGTGTGACCCAAAGTATGGTGGTCAAGGAATGCCAAAAACAGTCAGTGCATTTTTTGATGAGATGTTATCAGCAGCATCTTTGTCATTTAAACTTTACTCTGAGTTAAGTATTGGTGCATACAATTGTATTAATCATCACGCTACAGAAGAAATAAAAAATAAATATTTACCAAAAATGGTTGAAGGTAAATGGAGTGGTACCATGTGTTTGACAGAGCCAGTATGCGGTACTGATTTGGGCTTACTTAAAACGAAGGCTACTGAACAAGATGACGGAACTTTTAAATTAAGTGGACAAAAAATATTTATCACATCAGGTGATCACGATCTTACAGAGAATATAATTCATTTAGTTATTGCTAGAGCAGCAGACTCCCCAAGTGGAACAAAAGGTATAAGCCTTTTCTTGGTGCCAAAATTTATAGTTAAAGATGATGGTAGCGTCGGTCCAAGAAATGGAGTTTCGACGGGATCTATTGAAAGTAAGATGGGAATTAAAGGATCGGCAACTTGTGTATTGAATTTTGACGATGCAGTTGGCTATATGATTGGACCAAAAAATAAAGGATTAAATTCTATGTTTACCATGATGAACCTTGAAAGAATTGTTGTTGGAATCCAAGGACTAGGTATTTCTGAGATCGCTTATCAAAACTCTGTTAATTATGCAAAGGAGCGTAAACAGGGCAAGGCACACAATGGAAAAAGTCAAAATGGTGGAGCTGACTTGATCATTGAACATGCAGATATCAGAAAGTCACTTTTAAATATGAAATCTATTATTGAGGGAGAAAGAGCTTTATGTTTTTGGCTTTCACAACAGACTGAGGTTAGCCTTTATCATTCAGATGAGAAAGTTAAAAAGGAAGCTTCGGAACTTGTTTCGTTAATGACACCTGTAGTTAAGTCTATGTTCACTGATTTGGGTATGGAGATAACCAGTGAAGCCATGCAAATTCATGGGGGTTATGGATACACAAAAGACCAAGGTATCGAACAATTATACAGAGACAACAGAATAACNCCNATTTATGAGGGTACAAACTCTGTGCAAGCCATAGATTTAGTTTTTAGAAAATTAGTAAACAAAGAAAGTGATATTATTAATAGATATATTGATAGTCTTAAAAAAGATCTGTCTAGCTCTAACCCACAGTTAAAAAGTTTTAATGAAAAATTAGATAATGGAATTAAAATTCTTATAAAATTTACTGATTGGATAAAAAATAAAATGCAAAAATCAAAAGATGATGTAAGTGCTGCATGTAACGATTATTTAAAAGTTCTTGGATATGTTGCTGTTGCTCACTCCTGGATCAAAGTTTTAGAGGTAAGTTTCGAAAATTATGACACAAACAAAGAATTTTANGAGGATAAAATTAATACTGCAAAATTTTACTTTGAGAGAGTTCTGCCAAGGATTGAGAGTCATTATATAACAGCAGTAAGCGGTAGTGACTATATTATGAAACACAAGTTTAATTAATGAATAAATACGAGCAAAATTTAGATAAAAACAACGCTAACTTTGTGCCCCTAACTCCTTTGAGTTTTTTGGAAAGAGCGAAAGATATTTATCCTAATTATGAAGCACTTATTTATGAGGATAGAAAATATACTTGGTTAGAGATTTATAAGAGATGCANTANGTTTGCCAGTGCTTTGGANAAGATTGGTATTNCTGAGGGAGATACAGTTTCAGTAATGGCTTTTAATACTCCNGAGATATTTGAGGCACATTATTCAGTGCCAATGACAGGAGCAATCTTAAATACAATTAATTCAAGGTTAGATGCTAAAACTGTGGCTTATATAATTGACCATAGTGAAGCCAAAGTNCTTATTGTTGATAGNCAACTTCATTCNGTTATTGAAAAAGCNTTAACACAAACNAAAANAAAACCAATTATTATAGATATTCANGATGATCANGCAGACCAGTCTTTGTTAAAAAAAATTGGAGATAAAGAGTATGAAGAATTTTTAAAAACNGGAGAAGAAAATTATATTTGGAAAAAACCAAAGGATGAATGGCAGGCAATTTCNCTAAGCTATACATCAGGAACTACAGGAAATCCTAAAGGTGTTGTGTATCATCATAGAGGAGCATATCTAATGTCNACTGGAAGTGCTGTTGCCTGGAATATGCCNAATAGATTAAATTTTTTAACAATTGTTCCAATGTTTCATTGCAATGGATGGTGTTATCCATGGACAGTTCCAATGCTCAATGGAAGAACAATATGTATGAGAGCNATAGATATAAAAAAGATATTTGAGTTAATAGAAAAGTACGAGGTTACTCACTTTGGTGGAGCNCCAATAGTATTAAATATGATAACTGGTGCTGCTGAGTCAGATAGAAAAAAATTAAAGCATAAAGTTTATGTTCTGACAGCAGGCGCACCCCCTCCAAGTATAATTTTTAAAAAAATGGAAGCTTTAGGTTTTGAGGTAATGCATGTGTATGGATTGACAGAAACTTATGGTCATATTTTGCAGTGTGCTTGGAATGAAGAATGGAATTCTTATGAAGATGATAAAAAAAATGAAATTAAAGCAAGACAAGGGGTAAGATATCCAAATACCGAGGATACTAAGGTTATGGATCCAGAAACGATGAAACCTGTTCCTAGCGATGGAGAAACAATTGGAGAAATTATGATAAGAGGNAATATTGTAATGAAGGGGTATTTTAAAGATAAAGAGGCAACAGAAAAAGCAATGTCTCATGGATGGTTTCACTCTGGTGATTTAGCTGTTACGCATCCTGATGGGTATATAAAAATTAAAGACCGATCTAAAGATATAATAATATCGGGTGGAGAAAATATTTCTTCAATTGAGATTGAAAATACCTTAGCAAAACATCCAAGTGTTTCAATAGTAGCTGTTGTTGCAAAACCTGATGAAAAATGGGGTGAAGTACCATGTGCATTTATTGAAAAAGTAAAAGATAAAGATGCTAGTGAAGAAGAGTTAATTAAATTTTGTAAAGAGACCTTAGCTGGTTTTAAAGTTCCTAAGAAAATTGAATTTTGTGAATTGCCAAAGACATCAACTGGAAAAATTCAAAAATTTGAATTAAGGAAAAAAGCTGAGGGGCTAAACTGAATTTAGACGTAAGCGGGAAAGACGTATTCGTCTCAACAGGAGGTTTTGACTTCGACAAAGCCAAACCATCTATAATTTTAATGCATGGTAGTGGTCTAACCCATATTGTTTGGTCATTGCATGAACAATTTTATGCATCACAAGGTTATAATGTATTATCAGTAGATTTACCTGGGCATGGAAATTCTGAGGGTCCATCACTAAAATCAATTGAGGATATCTCAACTTGGGTAAAAAACTTAATGGGAGCTCTAGATATAAAAAAAATAATTATTTTAGGCCATTCACAGGGCTGTCTAGTAGGTATCGATTTTGCTTCAAGATATCCAGATTTAATAGATGGATTAGTTTTGGTCTCCGGATCCTATAAAATGCCAGTAAACCAAGAATTGATCGATTTAGCCGAGGCCGGAGATGATAAAGCAATCCTACTAATGATGAAATGGGGCTACGAAGGATCAAAAGCCTTTATAGGTGGCAATCCCGTTAAAAAGATAATTAATTCTTCAAGAGAGATAATAGAAATTTTATCTGTAGACTTAAACGCTTGTAATAACTACAAGACTGGAAAAGAAGCTTTAGAAAAAATTAATTGTCCGACTTTATGTATATTTGGAGACTTAGATAAAATGGTTCCTCTTAAAGTAGGAAATAAAATGTCTGAATTAATAAAGAATTCAGAGACCAAAGTTATTAATAACTGCGGCCATATGATAATTTTTGAGAAAGCTTTTGAGATGAGAAATATTGTAAAAGAATTTATATTGAAAATAAAAAAATGAAAAACTTTCCAATTGTAAAATCTAGAAGATTAAGAAGTACACCTTACACGGATAGAATAGAGTCTCAAGGTGTGAGTAGTTATACTGTTTATAACCATATGCTATTACCATCATCATTTAAGTCTATAGAATTTGATTATCATCATTTAAAAGAGTTTGTTCAGGTATGGGATGTAGCGGCCGAAAGACAAGTTGAGATTACAGGAAAAGACTCTGCAGAGCTAGTTCAGTTAATGACATGTAGGGATTTATCAAAATCTAAAGTTGGAAAATGTTATTATGCACCACTAGTTGATCATCAAGGTCTTTTAGTTAACGATCCAATTATAAATAAGTTAGCTGAGGATAAATGGTGGCTCTCAATCGCTGACTCAGATGTAATTTTTTTTGCGAAAGGTATAGCAGCTGGAAAAAAACTTGATGTTGAAATAAATGAGCCTAATGTAAATATTTTAGCAGTTCAAGGACCATTGGCAGATAATTTAATGATAAAATTATTTGGTGAAAAAATAAAAGAGTTAAAATTTTTCAATTTTAATTATTTTGATTTTAAAGGGTATAAATATTTTATTGCTAGATCAGGCTGGTCAAAACAAGGAGGTTTTGAGGTTTATGTTGATGATGATAAGGCAGGACAGGATCTTTATGATTATCTTTTTGAGGCAGGAGAAGAATTTAATGTTAGACCTGGGTGCCCAAATTTAATTGAAAGAATTGAGTCAGCATTGTTATCATATGGGAATGATTTTGATAATAGAGATAATCCTTTCGAGGCAAATTTTGATAAGTTTATACATTTAGATACTGAAGTTAATTTTTTAGGGAAAGAGAAATTAAAAAAAATAAGGGAAGATGGAATTAAAAAAAAGCTAATGGGTGTTAAAATAGATCATGATAGCATCGATATGTATTGTGAAAAGACATTATTTGACGATAAAAACGAAGTTGTGGGTTTCGTTAGATCGGCAGCCTATTCTCCTACTTTTAAAAAGGTTATTGGTATTGCAATGATTAATAAACCTTATTGGGATAGCAAAGATCAATTTAAAATAGAAATTGATGAAAAAATATTTGTAGGAACAATTTGCGATTTACCCTTCATTTAGTATAAAAATAATACACAGTCATGAATATAGCAATTGTAGGAGCAACAGGAAACGTAGGTCGTAAAATAATTGAAGTTCTGGAACAAAAACAATTTCCAGTTAAAAATTTATATTTACTTGCATCTAAAAAAAGTTCAGGCACAGAATTAATGTTTAATAAAAAAAAAATTAAAGTTGAAAATTTAGAGGATTTTGATTTTTCAAAAGCTGAAATTACTTTTTTTTCTGCTGGTAAAAATATTTCAAAAAATTATGCCCCTTTAGCTGCTAAGCACTCGGTTGTAATAGATAATTCAAGTTTTTTTAGAATGGATCCAGAGGTGCCACTAATTGTTCCACAAGTAAATAAACAGAATTTATTTAAATTACAAAAGAATATTATAGCAAACCCTAACTGTTCCACAGCACAAATGGTGATAGTTTTAAAACCATTACATGATTTATTTGAAATCAAAAGGGTTGTTGTNTCTACTTATCAATCTGTATCTGGAGCAGGCAAAGCACAAGTGGACGAACTTATTGAACAAACTAAGGCTGTTTTAGAAAGAAAAGAAGTTTCATTAAAAAATTTTACAAAACAAATTGCATTTAATGCAATACCACACATTGATGAATTTTCTGATGATGGCTACACTAAAGAAGAAATTAAAATGATTAANGAAACTAAAAAAATTTTAGATGACAAAATAAAGGTTACCGCGACATGCGTTAGGGTCCCTGTACAAGTATCGCATGCAGAATCTTTAAATATAGAATTTAATAAAAAAGTAACACCATCAGAAGTTAAAAAAGTATTAGAAGGTGCGGAGGGATGCAAGGTAATAGATGAGACTATTGATGGAGGTTATGCAACACCAATAGACGCTGAAGGAAAAAATGAAACTTTTATTTCTCGTATCCGAGAAGATAAATCAAATAAAAATTCTATAAATCTTTGGATTGTGTCAGATAATTTGTTAAGGGGTGCTGCATTAAATGCTGTTGAAATAGCTGAAACTTATTATAATAAAAATTAATGAAAAATAATAATCCTATATCACCACATATACAAATTTATAATTGGCACATTTCTTCACTAGTTTCTATTTCTCATAGAATATCCGGGGTAATTAATTTTCTTTTTTTTATATTTTTAAGTGGGTGGATATTACTTTCAATTTTACTAGGCCAGTCATATGAAATATTTTATACTTTTTATAATACGATCTTTGGAAAATTTTTTTTAATTAGTATTATCTGGTCGTTTTCTTTTCAGATTTTAAGCGAGATAAGACATTTATTTTGGGACTTTGGTTATGGTTTCGATCTAAAAATTTCAAATATCTCAGGCTTAGTTGTGATCTTTGGATCATTTATTTTAACAATTTTTATTTTTTTAGTTGGAAGGCAAATAATTTAATGATCAACGCTACAAAAAAATGGATATTTTTAAAAATAAGCTCAATTATTTTAATACCTCTTATGATTTGGTTTATTATAAATTTTGTGTCTATTTATGACCAAAGTCATACAGAAGTTTTAGCTTTTTTTAATAATCAACCAGCTAAATTTTTACTTTCTTTATTCCTAATTACGGCCTTTTTTCACTCAGCTCTTACAATTAGTGAGATTTTCGAGGATTATATACATGTAGAAAAAATAAAAATTGTCGCAAACAAATTATTATATTTTCTTGCTATAATTATTCCTTTAATAACTATAACTGTTTTACTAAAATTTAACTTATGAGTTCATATAAAATTATAGATCACGAATACGATGTTGTAGTCTTAGGAGCGGGCGGATCAGGTTTAAGAGCTGCAGTTGGTTTAAGCGAAGCTGGATTGAAAACAGCATGTATTTCAAAAGTTTTTCCTACAAGAAGCCATACCTCAGCTGCTCAAGGTGGTATCTCAGCAGCACTAGGTAATATGGGTGAGGATGATTGGCGTTGGCATATGTATGATACTGTAAAGGGATCAGATTGGCTTGGAGATCAAGACTCTATTGAATATTTATGCAAAGAGGCCCCAAGAGCAGTTTTAGAATTAGAAAAGTACGGTGTCCCCTTTAGTAGAACTGAAGATGGAAAAATTTATCAAAGACCCTTTGGTGGTATGACTAAAAATTATGGGAATGAAACAGTCCAAAGAACATGTGCAGCAGCAGACAGAACGGGCCATGCAATACTTCATACTTTATATGGACAAGCACTAAAACATAACACCGAATTTTTTATTGAGTATTTTGCTTTAGATTTGCTTATGAAGGATGGTGCTTGCAAAGGGTTAATAGCATGGAACTTAAATGATGGCACAATTCATAGATTTAGATCTCATACTACAATTATTGCAACNGGTGGTTATGGTAAGGTTTATTATTCTGCAACATCAGCTCATACTTGTACAGGTGATGGTAATGCTATGGTGTTAAGAGCAGGACTACCATTACAAGATATGGAGTTTGTACAATTTCATCCAACAGGCATATATGGTCATGGAACTTTAATTTCTGAAGGTGTAAGAGGAGAAGGTGGTTATCTNTTGAATTCCAAAGGTGAAAGGTTTATGGAGAGATACGCNCCTAAAGCNAAGGANCTTGCATCAAGAGATGTCGTTAGCAGATCTATTGCAGTAGAAATAAATGAAGGAAGAGGAGTTGGAAAAGAAAAAGATCATGTTCATTTACATTTAAATCATTTAGATCCAAAAGTAATTGAAGAGAGACTACCCGGAATATCTGAGTCATCAAGATTATTTGCAAACGTAGATGTAACAAAGGAACCAATCCCAGTTGTTCCAACAGTTCATTATAATATGGGTGGTATNCCAACTAATTACAAAGCTGAAGTTTTAACAGTAAATGGATCTGAAAAAACAGTTCCAGGACTAATGGCGATAGGAGAAGCTGCATGTGTATCTGTACATGGAGCTAACAGATTAGGATCTAACTCNCTAATAGACTTNGTAGTTTTTGGAAGAGCTGCTGCAAAGAGAGCTGCAGAGCTAATNAAGCCAGGAACGCCGCATGAAGATATACCAGTATCTGAAACTGAAAAATGNTTAGAAAGATTTGACAAACTAAGAAATGGTAACGGTGATAATAATACCGCAGAACTTAGATTAGCAATGCAGAAAACTATGCAATCTAAATGTGCAGTTTTTAGAACTGAAAAAACTTTAAATGAGGGTGTAGAGGAAATTAGAAAACCTTTCGATGGTATGGACTCTATTGCAGTTAAAGATAAATCATTGATATTTAACACAGATTTAGTCGAAACCTTAGAGTTTGATAATTTAATTAGACAAGCAATTACTACTATGGATTCTGCTTATTANAGAAAAGAAAGTAGAGGTGCTCATGCAAGAGAAGATTATCCCAAAAGAGATGATAATAAATTTATGCAACATACTTTATCTTGGTGTAATGGAAAAGAAACTAAAATTGATTATAGACCAGTTCACAAGTCTACACTNACTACCGATGTTCAATATTTTCCACCTCAGGAAAGAGTTTATTAATGGTTCAAATTAACTTACCAGAAAACTCTAAAGTTCAAAAAGGTAAGTATTATAAAGATAAAACAGGATCTAAAAATATTCGTAAAGTAAATGTTTATAGATGGGACCCTTCATCAAGTGAAAAGCCNAGAATAGATACTTATGAAGTTGATATGGATAATTGTCCATCAAAAGTTTTAGATGTTTTAAATAAAATTAAAAACGANATTGATCCAAGTATAGCTTACAGAAGATCTTGTGCTCATGGAGTATGTGGGTCGTGTGCTATGAATATGGATGGTAAAAATGGTTTAGCGTGCACAAAGGCACATGCAGAAATAAAAGGTGATATAAACATTTATCCACTTCCACATCTAAAAGTTCTTAAAGATTTAATTGGAGATTTAAGTACACTCTATAAGCAATATGAGTCGGTTCAACCTTGGTTAAAGACTTCTAAAAAAACAGATAAAGAAAATATACAATCAAAAGAAGATAGATCTAAATTAGATGGTTTATATGAGTGTATAATGTGTGCATGTTGTTCAACTGCATGCCCAAGTTATTGGTGGAACGGAGATAAGTATCTAGGTCCTGCTGTTTTGTTGCAAGCATATAGATGGATAATTGATAGCAGAGATGAAGATAGAAAGGAGAGGTTAAGAAAAGTAGCTGACGAGCTAAAATTATATAGATGTCATACTATTATGAATTGTACTAATGCATGCCCTAAAGGATTAAATCCAGCAAAAGCAATTGCTGAAATAAAAAAGATGCTAGCTGCATCTAATATTTAAAACAATAGACTATTAATAATTTTTAATCTAAAAGATCATATTCATGAGATTAATTGAACATTTTGTAGGTGGAAAAATAATCCCTGGTTCATCAACTAGAAAAAGTAAAGTTTTTAATCCTGCTACTGGAGAGCAACAATCTGAAGTTAGCCTAGCCTCAAAATCTGATTTAGATAATGCTGTTGATATAGCAAAGAAAGCATTTGAAGAATGGTCAATAAAACCATCATTACAAAGAGCAAGAGTAATGTTTAAGTTTAAAGAACTAATAGAAAAAAATTCTGATGAACTCACAAAACTAATAGTTTCTGAACACGGCAAAGTTTACGAAGACGCTAAAGGTTCTCTTACTAGAGGTCTAGAAGTTGTAGAATTTGCTTGTGGCATACCTCATTTATTAAAAGGTGAGTTTTCAGAAAATGTAGGAACTAATGTTGATAGCTGGTCAATGCGACAACCTTTGGGAGTTGTGGCTGGAATTACACCATTTAATTTTCCTGCAATGGTTCCTATGTGGATGTTCCCTATAGCAATTGCTTGTGGCAATACTTTTGTATTAAAACCATCTGAAAAAGATCCATCGTGTTCAATTAAATTAGCAGAACTTTTAAAAGAAGCAGGTTTACCTGATGGAGTTTTTAATGTTGTTAACGGTGATAAAGAAGCTGTCGATGCAATTTTAACTAATAAAGATATAAAAGCAGTAAGTTTTGTTGGATCAACACCAATAGCGAAATATATTTATGAGAATTCTGCTAAAAATGAAAAAAGAGTTCAAGCATTAGGTGGAGCTAAAAATCATTTAGTAGTTATGCCTGATTGTGACTTAGAAGGAGCAGTTAATGGTTTGATGGGAGCAGCTTATGGTTCTGCAGGTGAAAGATGTATGGCTCAATCGGTTGCTGTAGCTGTAGGAAATATAGCTGATGATTTAGTATCAATGCTNTCAAAAAAAGTAGAAGCTTTAAAAGTAGGACCAGGTATGGATAAAGGTTCAGAAATGGGCCCNTTAGTCACAAAAGAGCACTTAGATAAAGTTAAAGGGTATGTTGATATAGGAGTATCAGAGGGAGCTAAACTGGTTGTAGATGGAAGAAATTTAAAATTACAAGGATATGAAAAAGGTTTTTATATTGGTGGATGTTTGTTTGATCATGTAAAAAAAGAAATGAGAGTATATAAAGAAGAAATTTTTGGACCGGTTTTATCTGTTGTGAGAGTTAAAACTTTCGAAGAGGCAGCAAAATTAATTAATGATCACGAATATGGAAACGGAGTAAGTATCTATACACGTGATGGAGATGCAGGTAGAACGTTTGCTAGTAAAATTCAAGTTGGTATGGTTGGAATAAATGTACCAATACCTGTACCAATGGCATTTCATAGTTTTGGAGGATGGAAAAGATCATTATTTGGAGATAGTGCAATGCATGGAATGGAAGGTATAAAATTTTATACTAAATTAAAAACAATAACATCAAGATGGCCATCAGGAATTCGATCAAACCCAGAGTTTGTGATGCCAACAATGAAATAATATTTATGAGCAAAATATCTTTAATCGGCGCTGGTCAAATAGGAGGAACNTTAGCACATTTAATTGGAACAAAGGAACTTGTAGATGAAGTAGTCTTATTTGATGTTGCAAGTGGTTTTGCAAAAGGAAAAGCATTGGATATTGCACAGTCATCATCAGTAGATGGTTTTAGTGTAAAATTAACAGGAACTGATAATTATGAGGAAATAAAAGGATCTGATGTAGTAATTATAACTGCTGGTGTCCCAAGAAAACCTGGAATGAGCAGAGATGATTTACTGGGAATTAATTTAAAAATAATGAAACAAGTTGCAAAAGGAGTAAAAGAAAATGCTCCAGATGCTTTTGTAATTTGTATCACTAATCCTTTAGACGTTATGGTTATGGCTTTTCAAAAATTTTCAGGTTTACCTACTAATAAGGTAGTTGGTATGGCAGGGATACTNGACACTTCAAGATTTAAATTATTTTTATCTCTTGAATTTAATGTTCCNGTAAAGGAAATAGAAGCAATGGTAATGGGAGGTCATGGTGATACAATGGTTCCATTACCAAGATTTACAAAAGTTTCAGGTAAGCCTTTGTTAGATCTAGTTAAAAATGGTAAAATTTCTANGGAAAGACTTGAAGCAATAAATCAAAGAACTAGAGATGGTGGAGCTGAAATTGTTAAGTTTTTAGAGAAAGGATCTGCCTTTTATGCACCTGCGGCCTCAGGAGTNGAAATGGCTAAAGCTTTTTTAAAAAATGAAAAAAAAATNCTTCCTTGTGCAGCTTATCTTAATGGTGAATATGGTTTAAAGAATATTTATGCGGGGGTACCTATTATTATAGGAAAAAATGGTGTTGAAAAAATTGAGGTAGTTGATTTGGATGAAAAGGAAAAATCAGAGTTTATACATTCTGTGGAATCTGTAAAAAAACTCTGGGAAGCAGCTTCTAAAATCGATCCTGATTTAAATAAATAATGAATATACACGAACATCAAGCCAAACAATTGTTAAAAAAATATGGAGCAATTGTCCCAAATGGTGTTTTTGCATTTACAGTTAAAGATCTTTTAGAAAAAGTAAAACTATTAGACAGCAAAAAGTTTGTTTTAAAAGCTCAAATCCACGCTGGCGGAAGAGGAAAGGCTGGAGGAATTAAAATAGTAGATAGTATTCATGAATTAGAGAAAGAGGCAAACAGATTACTAGGAAAAAAATTGATAACGCACCAAACTGGTCCTTTGGGAAAAGAGGTTAAAAGACTTTACGTTGAAGAACCCTCAAATATTGATAAAGAATTTTACTTATCTTGCCTAGTTGATAGAGCAAGCTCAAAAATAGCTTTTATTTCAAGTGACCAGGGTGGTATGGATATTGAAGATGTCGCAAAAAATAACCCTGATAAGATAGTAACTACTAAAATAGATTTTAGAGAAGATATTTCAGATGAAGATTGTGAAAAAATAATTCAAATATTTAATCTCAAAACAGATCAAAAATTACTCGCCACAAAAGTAGTTAAGTCAATTTATAAACTTTTTATAGATTTAGATTCAAGCATGGTTGAGATTAATCCATTAATATTAACAAAAGAAAGTCAGATCATTTGCTTAGATGCAAAAATAAATTTTGACGATAACGCGTTATTTAAACATCCAGAAATATCTAAACTTAGAGATTTAAATGAAGAAGACCCTACTGAGATTGAAGCAAGTAAATTTGACTTATCTTATATAAAATTAGATGGGAGTATTGGATGTATGGTTAATGGAGCAGGTTTAGCGATGGCAACCATGGATATTATAAAACTTTATGGAGAGGAACCTGCTAATTTTTTAGATGTTGGCGGAGGAGCCTCTAAGGAAAAAGTTTCTGAGGCATTGAAAATAATTTTATTAGATAAGAATGTAAAAGGGATATTAATTAATATTTTTGGAGGCATAATGAAATGTGATGTACTTGCTCAAGGAGTTGTTGATGCAGCTAAGCAAATTAATATTAATGTTCCATTAGTTGTTAGATTAGCGGGGACTAATTTTGAAAAAGGAAAGCAGATACTTGATAACTCAGGTTTAAAAATAATTTCTGCATCAGATTTAACAAGTGCAGCAGAAAAAATTGTTAACGAAATAAAATAATATGTCAGTTTTAATTAATAAAAATACAAAATTAATTTGCCAAGGTTTCACCGGTTCCCATGGAACTTTTCACTCTGAACAAGCGATAAAGTATGGGACAAATCTTGTTGGAGGCGTGACNCCTAAAAAAGGTGGCCAAGTACATTTAGATAGGCCAGTNTTCAATAGTGTTATCGAGGCAAAGGATTCTACAAATGCTAATGCGAGTATGATTTATGTTCCTGCAAAATTTTGTGCGGATGCAATCATAGAGGCAATTAATGCAAATATTGAACTAATTGTTTGTATCACAGAAGGTGTNCCAGTTTTGGATATGCTTAAAGTTAAAAAATATCTTAATAAATCTAAATCAAGATTGATTGGNCCAAATTGTCCTGGAATAATTACTCCAGATGAATGCAAAATCGGGATAATGCCAGGCAATATACATAAAAGAGGATCAGTNGGAATTGTTTCAAGATCAGGTACATTGACTTACGAAGCTGTTGCTCAAACAACTTCAAATGGNCTAGGTCAATCTACATGTATTGGAATAGGTGGCGATCCAATAAATGGAACNAATTTTATTGATTGTTTAGATTTATTTTTAAATGATCCAGAAACTGAGTCTATTTTAATGATTGGCGAAATTGGTGGAACAGCAGAAGAAGAAGCCTCAGATTTTATTAAAAATCACAAGATAAAAAAACCAATAGTTGGTTTTATTGCTGGTGTTACAGCNCCNCCAGGTAGACGAATGGGCCATGCAGGAGCAATTATTTCAGGTGGCAAAGGNGGAGCAAATGATAAAATAAGAACAATGGAGAAAGCAGGTATTACTATTGCAAAATCACCAGGTGAAATAGGAAAAACGCTTTTAGAAAAATTGTCACTTTAAATAATATATAAAAAAAATTATAATCTAATTATAAAATTAATGAGTTCATCAAAAAATTTAGATCAAAAAAACACATCTTTTTTAACAAAGTCAAATAGTGCTTTTATTGAAAATATGTACATAAGGTATATCGAAAAAGATCCAAACTTACCTGTAAGTTGGATAGATTATTTTGATACTTTGAATGAAGATATCAATTCTGTGGTTAAAGAACTTGAAGGACCTACTTGGCAACCTCAAAAAAAAAAAATTAATTTAAATAAAGAAAAAAATCAAAGCCAAAATATAAATATTGAAAATATAGAGCTATCAAAAGTTGAGTCTATAAAAGCTATAGCACTAATACGAGCATATAGGATTAGGGGACACTTGATAGCAAATCTTGATCCATTAAAAATGATGGATAGAAAATATTTACATGAACTACACCCAGAGGACCATGGATTTAAAAAGGAGGATTATGATAAAAAAATATATTTAGGGTCTTATTTAGATACTGGCTATGCATCAATTAATGAAATTTTAAATAAACTTAGAAAAGTTTACTGCTCTACAATAGGCGCTGAGTATATGCATATTTCTGATCCTGAGGAAAAAGTTTGGTTCAGAGATAGAATGGAGAAGGAACAAAATCAATTAAGTTTTACNGAAAATGGTAAAAAAGCAATATTAAACAAAGTCGTTCAGGCNGAGGGATTTGAGAAATTTCTTGCAAAAAAATATGTAGGAACAAAAAGATTTGGTTTAGATGGGGGTGAATCTTTAATACCGGCTTTAGAACAGATAATTAAAAGAGGTGGTCAATTAGGAGTTAAGGAAGTTAAAATAGGCATGCCACACAGAGGAAGGTTAAATGTCTTGGCTAATGTTTTACAAAAATCNTATAAANGGATTTTTAANGAATTTGCTGGTGAAGCAAGTTACAATAAATTAGAAGANTCAACAGGAGATGTAAAATACCACTTAGGNGCTTCCTCTGATAGAGAATTTGACGGNAACGTAGTACATGTNAGTTTAACAGANAACCCATCACACCTTGAAGCTGTTAATCCAGTTGTCCTTGGTCAAACTAGAGCAAAACAATTCTTTCATAAAGACACTAAAAGAGAAAAAGTAATTCCAATTTTAATTCATGGAGATGCCGCTTTTGCNGGTCAAGGAGTAGTAGCTGAATGTTTTGCAATGTCTGGTCTAAAAGGACATAANACGGGAGGAACTATTCATATAATTTTGAATAATCAAATTGGTTTTACAACNAGTCCTAGGTTTGCAAGATCTAGTCCGTATCCATCAGACCTTGGAAAAGTTGTTGAAGCACCAATATTGCATTGTAATGGNGATGATCCAGAGTCAGTTGTTCACTGTGCTAAAATTGCAATAGAGTTTAGACAAAGATTTAAAAGAGATGTCGTCATAGATATTATTTGCTATAGAAGATTTGGACATAATGAGGGAGATGAACCATCATTTACACAACCATTGATGTATAAAAAAATAAGAAATCATCCAACAACTTTATCAATATATGGAGATAAATTAATAAAAGAAAAAATTATATCCAAAAATGATTTTGATAATAACATAAATGATTTTAAAAACTTGCTTGATGAGCANTTTAAAACAGCAAAAGATTACAAACCTAAATTAAATTGGTTTGAAGGTACTTGGTCAAGATATCAGCCAAAAAAAGGAAAAGATAGAAGAGGTCAGACAGGTGTTGATATTAATACACTGATCAAAATTTCTGAAAAAATTAATGATGTTAAAGATGATCAAAATATTCATAAAACTATTAAAAAAATATTCTCAAATAGACATAAAAGTATTTTAGAGAAAAAGAATATTGATTGGTCTANTGCAGAGGCACTTGCTTTTGGTAGTCTTTTGAANGAAGGNTTTCCNGTAAGGCTTGTTGGCCAAGATTCAGGGAGAGGAACTTTTAGTCAAAGACATTCTGTTTTNAGAAATCAAGAAGACAATTCAAGATATATCCCATTAAATAATATTTCAGACAAACAAAAAAACTTTGAAATTGTTGACAGTTTTTTATCTGAACTGGCTGTCCTTGGTTTNGAGTATGGTTATAGTTTAGTTGAACCTGAAACATTGACAATTTGGGAAGCTCAGTTTGGAGATTTTGCAAACGGAGCGCAAGTTGTAATTGATCAATTTATATCCTCTGGTGAGAGAAAATGGTTTAGAGCTTCAGGTTTAGTCCTTTTATTACCACATGGATATGAAGGCCAAGGTCCTGAACATTCATCTGCAAGACTTGAAAGATTTTTGCAACTTTGTGGACAGGAAAATTTACAGGTTCTAAATTGTACAACACCAGCTAATTATTTTCATGCCCTGAGAAGACAAATTCATAGAGATTTTAGAAAACCATTGGTAATAATGACCCCTAAATCTCTATTAAGACATAAAATCTGCGTTTCAAATTTGGAGGACTTTAGTAATAAAAATTCTTTTCACAGAATTCTCCAAGATCATGCTTTTGATGAGGAAAGTGGTTTTATTAAACTCAAAAAAGATAAAAAGATTGAAAAAGTTGTAATATGCTCAGGAAAAATATACTTCGATTTACTAGAAGCAAGAGAGAAAGCAAAAAAAAATAACGTTGTCTTCTTAAGAATTGAGCAGTTATACCCGTTTCCTGCAAAATCTTTAGCTAAAGCATTAAAGCCTTATGCAAAAAATGCTAATTTTATATGGTGTCAAGAAGAGCCAAAAAATATGGGAGCTTGGTTCTCAGTGAGAGATTATATACAATGGACTTTAGATTATATAAAGGCTAATAATAACAAAATTTCTTACATTGGAAGAGGGGTTGCAGCATCTCCTGCAACTGGATACGCAAAAAGGCACTTGGACCAACAGAGAGAAATTATTGAGGAAGTATTAAAATAAATATGAGTGAGCAGATTATAGTACCAGCATTAGGCGAAAGTATAACAGAGGCAACTGTTGCTAAATGGCTTAAAAGTGTTGGTGATACAGTCGAAGCTGACGAACCTATTGTTGAACTTGAAACTGATAAAGTAAATTTAGAGGTTCCCTCTCCAATAAGTGGAACAGTCGGAGATATTAAATTTAAGGATGGTGATACTGTCGAGGTAGGAGCTGTTTTAGGATCTGTCCAAACTAATGGTCATAATTTAAAAAAAGAAGAAGTTGAAATAAAAGAGACAGTAAAAAGTGAGGAAAAAAATAATATTAGTAAACTTGAACCTGAAAAAATACAGCCAAAAATTTTTGAGAAGGAAGACCCTATAGAGATTGAAGATAATGAAAATATTGATAGTGATGTAAAGGGAGAGCAGCCATTAATTTTAACTAATGAAATAACAAAAGAAATCAATACAACTGAAACTAAAATTAATAATAACCTTTCACCATCTGTTAGAAAAATAATCGCTGAAAAAAAAATAGATATTAGCTCTGTTACGGGAACTGGAAAAGATGGAAGGATATCTAAAGGTGATTTAATAAATCTAATGTCAGCAAAACCTGCTCCTTCCGAAAGAAAAATTAAATTTGGTGAAGAAGAAAAAATTAAAATGACAAGGTTGAGACAAACTATTGCGAAAAGACTGAAACAAGCCCAAGAAAATGCAGCACTACTAACCACTTTTAATGAAATTGATATGTCAGGAATTATTGAGATGAGGAAAGAAAATCAAGAAGATTTTCAAAAAAGATATGGAGTAAAATTGGGCTTTATGTCATTTTTTGTTAAATCATGCGTTTTAGCCCTTAAAGCATTTCCAATTGTAAATGCAGAAATTTCTGGTGACGAAATTATATATAAAAATTATTATAACATTAGTTTTGCAGTGGGTACCGATAAAGGATTAGTTGTTCCAGTATTAAAAAATGCAGATGAATTGTCTTTCGCTGATATTGAAAAAAATATTAAATCAATTTCCGATAAAGCTAGAGAGGGAAAGCTTAATATAGAGGATTTACAAGGAGGAACATTCACAATAAGTAATGGTGGAGTTTATGGATCAATGTTATCAACTCCAATTTTAAATTTACCGCAATCTGCAGTTTTAGGCATGCATAATATTAGTGATAGACCCGTGGCCGTCGAAGGTGAAATTAAAATAAGGCCAGTTATGTATTTAGCATTATCTTATGATCATAGAATTATTGATGGAAAAGACTCAGTTTCTTTTTTAAAAACAATAAAAGAGAATTTAGAGGATCCTAGAAGGTTATTTTTAGAGATTTAGATGTCTGACAAATTTCAAGCAACTATTATTGGTGGAGGCCCTGGAGGATATGTTTGTGCGATAAGATTAGCTCAGCTAGGATTTAAAACTGCATGCATTGAATCTAGAGGAGCTTTGGGTGGTACATGTTTAAACGTTGGATGTATACCTTCTAAAAGTCTTTTAAATCTTTCCGAAAATTACCATAAAGCAAAATCATTTGACCAACTAGGTATAGAGGTTGGACAAATAAAGTTAAACTTAGAAAAAATGATGAAAAATAAAGAAAAGGCAGTAGATGTTTTAACTAAAGGAGTAGAGTTTTTATTTAAAAAAAATAAAGTTACTTACTTCAAAGGAACTGGTTCTTTAAACTCTAACAATCAAATTAAAATTACAGATTCAAATAAAAAAGAAATATTAATTAATTCTGATAAAATTATAATTTCTACAGGCTCGGAGGCTCAGGAACTACCAGGGACTAAATTTGATGAAAAAATAATTTTATCTTCAACTGGAGCCTTATCTTTAAATTCAGTACCAAAGAAAATGATAATTGTTGGTGGCGGGTATATTGGACTAGAAATGGGATCGGTTTGGTCTAGACTAGGATCTGAAGTTCATGTTGTTGAGTTTCTAGACCACATCACTCCTGGTATGGATAAAGAGATTTCTAAAGAATTTATGAAAATTTTAAAAAAGCAAGGAATAAAATTTCACATGGAGACTAAAGTTGAAAATATAAAAAAAAATACTAACTCTGCAACAGTAACTATATCCAATAAAGATGGGAAGCAAAGTCAAATTGAAACTGATGTTGTTCTTATTTCTGTTGGCAGAAAACCAAATACAAAAAACTTAAATTTAGAAAATATTGGAGTAAAACTAGATAACAAAAAAAGAGTCAAAGTTAATAAAAATTTTGAGACAAATATCCAAAATATTTATGCAATTGGAGATGTAATTGAAGGACCAATGCTTGCTCACAAAGCTGAAGAAGAGGGAATTGCAGTTGCTGAGCTAATTGCAGGTCAGTCTGGCCATGTAAACTATAATGTTATACCTGGAGTTATTTATACTACACCCGAGGTTGCTACAGTTGGTCAAACTGAAGAAATACTTAAAGAAAAAAATGTTAAATATAAAATTGGAAAGTTTTCATTTATGGCAAATTCTCGGGCTAAAGCTATAAATGAAGCAGAAGGTTTTGTTAAAATTCTTGCAGATGAAATGAGTGATAAAGTCCTTGGTGTTCATCTAATTGGACCCCACGCAGGTGAATTAATTGCTGAAATGGCTGTGGCAATGGAATTTGGTGCCAGTGCAGAAGATATTGCAAGAACTTGCCATGCACATCCAACCTTTTCAGAGGCAATTAAAGAAGCAGCATTATCTGTGGATAAAAGAGCAATACACTCTTAAAATATTCTCATATTATACGGTTATGAAAGTACCGATTCTACTACCTAATATTTTTAATTATCCTTTTACTTATAATTCAAGTGTAAACTTAAAAGTTGGAGAATTTGTTGAAGTTCCATTTGGCAAAACAAAAATAGTTGGGGTTGTTTGGGATACATTTGAAGAAACAAATAATAAAAATTATAAGCTTAAAAATGTAATCAAAAAATTTGATATACCTGGTCTTAAAAAAGAAACAGTAAAATTCTTAGATTGGTTTTCACAATATAATTTAATACCAAAGGGAATGGCACTTAAATTAATGTTATTAAGTAGCCAAGTAGTTGAAAAGCTACCTGATAAAGATTATTTAACTTATACTTGCATTAAAAAGAAATCAAATTTTAATCTCTCTGACAATCAAAAAAAAAAACCTAGAGGAAATAAGTAAAGATATTAAAAATTTCAGAGTCCACGTTTTACAAGGTGTAACGGGATCAGGAAAAACTATTGTATATTTCGAGGCAGTAAAAAAAATTATCAAAAATGGAAATCAAGTATTAATATTGCTTCCTGAGATTGGTCTGACAAGTCAATTTGAAAAAAAATTTACAGAATTTTTTGGTTTTGAAGCAGCTTTATGGCATTCAAATATAACAAAAAAAAATAAAAAAATCGTATGGAGNGGCATAGTAAATAACAAAATAAAAGTTGTTATAGGAGCAAGATCATCACTTTTTTTACCCTTTAAAAACTTAGGTTTAATNATAGTCGACGAGGAGCATGANCAATCTTATAAACAAGATGAGGGAATAATTTATAACGCTCGNGACATGGCAATAGCACGAGCAAATTTTGAAAATATACCNATCAATCTTGTNACTGCTGTCCCATCAATAGAGACATTCGATAATATTAAAAAAGGTAAATATCTAATCTCAAGACTAAATGAGAGATATAAAAAAGCCTCCCANCCAAATCATGAAATTATAAATTTAAATAAAACAAAATTAGATAAGTATTCATGGTTGTCCAAGGATGTAATTGAAAAAGCAAATGATCATTTAAAAAAAAATGATCAAGTTTTATTTTTTTTAAATCGGAGAGGTTTTTCTCCACACGTATTATGTAAAAAATGTCTTAATAGTTATTCTTGTCCAAATTGTTCGATTAATCTNGTTTTCCATAAAAATAAAAAAGTACTATTATGTCATTATTGTGGGTTTAAAGATAAACTTGAAAGAAATTGTGGCAAAAATAATATTTGTGAGCCTGTTTTTTGTGGACCAGGNGTTGAAAGAATTACTGAGGAGGTAAAAAAAAAATTTCCAGNTAAAAATATTTCGATTTTTTCAAGTGATACAATGAATAAAAAAAATTCATCAGAAATATTAAAAAAAATATCTAATAACGAAATACAAATACTAGTTGGAACACAATTAATTTCAAAAGGTTTTCATTTTCCAAATTTAAATTGTATTATTGTAGTTGATATAGATCTATCATCCAGCGGACATGATTTGAGAGGAACAGAAAAAAATTTACAGCTCTATCATCAGCTTTCAGGTAGAGCAGGTAGATCTGGAAANCCAGCAACAGTTTATTTCCAAACATATAATACTGATTTAAATTCTATAAAAAATTTGACAAATAGCGATCCAGACATTTTTCTGGGAAAAGAATTAGAATTAAGAAAAAAAAATAATCTTCCTCCCTTTCAAAGGTTTATATCTTTAATAATTACTGGAAGTGATGAAAAAAAAGCTGAGTTAGAATCTATAAAATTTAAAGAATTTATAGAAAAGCAAATAAAAGACAAAATTCTTGGNCCTGTNAATGCTCCTATTTTTAGGATAAAAAGAAAGTATAGATTAAGACTTTTAGTTAGAGGCAGAAAATCACTAAATCTNCAGAGCTCCTTATCAAAAATTATATCAAAATATAAATTTCCTCATGGAATAAAACTGACAGTTGATGTTGACCCAATAAACTTCAATTAATCAACAAAATANTGACTATTTTGACAATGTGTTACTTGAAGACATTTTTATCATATGTTAATTAATCTGAATTTTTAAATAATCCTCACTTACAAAGGTTATAAATTGACTGGTAACAAAAATTTCTCAGAAACTTCAGTTGGTAGGTATTCATTAGCGTTGTATGAGTTATCAGATGAGGCAAAAGTAATAAGTGAAATTGAAAAGCAAGTTATATCTTTAGTTAATTTAATTAATAATAGTAAAGATNTAGATTTTTTTATAAAGAACCCTACNATTAAAAAAGAAGATCAAGAAAAAATCATTNAACAGATTTCTGANAAATTTAATCTTAATAAATTATTAANTAAATTTTTGTGCTATTTGATTTCTAAAAGACGTTTTTTTTATGTGGAAAAAATCCTTCTAGACTTTATAGAAANCTGNTCAAAAAAAAGAGGTGAAATAAAAGCAGAATTACNAGCAGCTAATGATTTGAATAAGGAAGAAATTATAAAAATAGAGAATGACTTATCGAGTTCATTTGATTCAAAAATAAAATTAAATTTCAAAAAAGATCCAAGTTTAATTGGTGGTTTAATTGTTCAGGTTAGTAGTACGATGATAGATACNTCCATAAAAAANAAATTACAAAAAATAGAAAACAATATGATAGAGGCTTAAATGGAAATAAATCCTTCAGAAGTAACAAAAATATTAAAAGAGCAGATTAAAAAATTTGGAGATAAAGCTGAAATAACTGAAGTTGGTCAGGTATTATCAATAGGNGATGGTATAGCTAGAGTTTATGGATTAGATAATGTTCAGGCAGGTGAGATGGTTGAATTTTCCGATGGNTCAAAAGGAATGGCTCTTAACNTAGAGAGTGAGAATGTAGGGGTTGTAATCTTTGGAGATGATAGAAATATTAAGGAAGGTGATGTAGTAAAAAGAACGGGAAGTATCGTTGATACACCTGTTGGAAAAGAATTGTTAGGAAGAGTTGTTGATGGATTGGGTAATCCAATTGATGGTAAAGGTGTTTTAGATAAAGGAGTAAAAAAAACTAGAGTTGAAGTAAAAGCTCCAGGAATTATTCCAAGACAGTCTGTTAGTGAGCCAATGCAAACAGGATTAAAATCAATTGATAGTTTGGTACCAGTTGGAAGAGGGCAACGTGAATTAATTATAGGTGATAGACAAACTGGTAAAACTGCAGTTGCTATTGATGCAATTATTAACCAAAAAAAAATAAATGAAACTGGTGATGAGAAGCAAAAACTTTATTGTGTGTATGTAGCCATAGGTCAAAAAAGATCTACAGTTAGACAAATTCAAAAAACTCTAGAAGAGGCAGGGGCAATGGAATACACAACAATTGTAGCTGCAACAGCTTCAGATGCTGCACCACTTCAATTTCTTGCTCCATATACTGGATGTGCAATGGGTGAGTATTTTAGAGACAATGGTATGCACGCATTGATTATCTATGATGATTTATCTAAACAGGCTGTAGCATACAGACAAATGTCACTTTTGTTAAGGAGACCACCTGGGAGAGAAGCTTATCCTGGGGATGTATTTTACTTACATAGTAGACTACTTGAAAGAGCTGCAAAACTTAGTGATGAACATGGAGGTGGTTCATTAACTGCTCTTCCTATTATTGAGACACAGGGTGGTGACGTATCAGCTTTTATACCAACGAATGTGATATCAATTACAGACGGACAAATATTTCTTGAAACAGAATTATTTAACCAGGGAATAAGACCAGCAATTAACGTAGGGCTATCAGTTTCTAGAGTAGGATCATCAGCTCAAACAAAAGCAATGAAAAAAGTTTCTGGTTCTATGAAACTAGAACTTGCTCAATATAGAGAAATGGCAGCTTTTGCTCAGTTTGGTTCAGACCTGGATGCCTCTACTCAAAAGTTACTTAATCGTGGATCAAAATTAACTGAACTTTTAAAACAAAAACAATATTCTCCGATGACTGTTGCAGAGCAAGTAATTTCGGTATTTTGTGGAGTCAAAGGATATTTAGATGATGTAGAACTCAAGGATATTGCTGAGTTTGAAGCTAAAATTATTGAAAAAAGTAAATCTGAAAAACCAGAGATCATAGAATCGATTTTAAGTTCTGGTAAATTAGAGGAAAATACTGAAAAACTATTAGTTGATGTAATAACAGAGCTAAAGAAAAACTTTAAATCATAAAATATGGCAACGTTAGACGACTTAAAAAAAAGAATAGCAAGTGTTAAATCTACACAAAAGATTACCAAAGCTATGAAAATGGTAGCAGCTGCTAAACTCAGAAGAGCACAAGAAAATGCTGAAAAAGGCAGACCTTATTCAGAGAAAATGAATAATATAATTTTAAATTTATCTAATGGTATTTCGGATAAAGAAAATGCCCCAAAATTACTTTCTGGAACTGGTGAGGAAAAAGTACATTTATGTGTGGTCTTAACATCTGACAGAGGTCTTTGTGGTGGTTTTAATACAAACATAATTAAAAAAGCNAAATTATATTTTCAAAAAATAANTGATGATGGNAAAACTTTAAAGATTATTACTGTTGGATCAAAAGGTTACGACCAATTAAAAAGAACTTATAAAGAAAATATTGTAGAGAAAATATCATTCAAAGATTCAAAAAATATTAATTATCTAGATGCTGAAAAGGTTGGAAAAATGNTAATCGAAAATTTTGAAAAAAAAGAATTTGATGTATGTACAATTTTTTATAATAAATTTAAAAATGTAATAACTCAAATACCTCAAGAACAACAAATAATTCCTTTAAAAAGTTCTGANGCAAAGAATGATCTGCCAGATGATAACTATGAATTTGAACCAGATGAAGATGAAATTTTAAGCAATTTATTACCTAAAAATATATCCACACAGATTTTTAAAGCAATGTTAGAGAATTCAGCTAGTGAACAGGGTTCAAGAATGAGCGCAATGGATAATGCGACCCGAAACGCAGGTGAAATGGTTGACAAGTTAACTATTGAGTATAATAGAAGTCGTCAAGCTGCAATTACAAAAGAATTAATTGAAATCATATCAGGAGCAGAAAGTTTATAATTATGAAAAAAGGAAAAATAACACAGATTATCGGAGCNGTAGTAGATGTAAAATTTGATGGAGAACTTCCAGAAATTTTATCAGCGTTAGAATGTAAAAATGGTGAAAGTAGATTAGTTTTAGAAGTTGCACAACACCTTGGAGAAACAAGTGTTAGAACAATTGCAATGGACGCTACTGAAGGATTAAAAAGAGGTGATGAAGTAATTGCTACAGGTGCCCCTATTCAAGTTCCAGTTGGACCAGAGTCTTTAGGAAGAATTGTAAATGTAATAGGCGAACCTATTGATGAAAAGGGAGAAGTTAAAACAAAAGAAAAGTGGCCGATTCANAGATCTGCACCTGAATTTAGTGATCAGTCAACAGAAACAGAAATTCTTGTAACTGGAATTAAAGTAGTAGATTTACTAGCACCNTATGCCAAAGGAGGAAAAATTGGATTATTTGGTGGAGCAGGTGTTGGTAAGACAGTACTTATTATGGAATTAATTAATAACGTAGCAAAAGCTCATGGTGGATTTTCAGTTTTTGCTGGAGTAGGAGAAAGAACTAGAGAGGGAAATGATTTATATCATGAAATGATAGANTCAGGAGTTATAAAACCAGAAGGACCTGGATCAAAAGCAGCACTTGTATATGGACAAATGAATGAACCTCCAGGAGCTAGAGCTAGAGTTGCTCTAACAGGTTTAACAATTGCTGAGTATTTTAGAGATCAAGAAGGCCAAGATGTACTTTTTTTTGTAGATAATATCTTTAGATTTACCCAAGCTGGCTCTGAGGTATCAGCATTATTAGGAAGAATTCCATCAGCTGTGGGATACCAACCTACACTAGCAACGGATATGGGTAATCTTCAGGAAAGAATTACAACAACAAATAAGGGTTCAATCACATCTGTGCAAGCAATTTANGTACCTGCTGACGATTTAACAGATCCNGCGCCAGCAACTTCATTTGCTCACTTAGATGCAACTACCGTACTATCAAGACAGATTGCTGAAATTGGAATTTATCCAGCTGTAGANCCATTAGATTCTACTTCAAGAATTCTAGATCCAAGGATTGTTGGCGATGAACATTACAGAGTTGCTAGGGAAGTTCAAAAAGTTCTACAAACTTATAAATCACTTCAAGATATNATTGCAATTTTGGGAATGGATGAGCTTTCGGAGGAAGATAAACTTACCGTTGCAAGAGCTAGAAAAATCCAAAGATTTTTATCTCAACCTTTCTTTGTTGCAGAAGTTTTTACAGGATCACCAGGTAAACTTGTNGATCTTCAAGCTACTATTAAGGGCTTTGATGCTATTTGCAAAGGTGAATATGATCATTTACCNGAAGCTGCATTTTANATGGTNGGNACAATNGAAGAGGCNATNGANAAAGCNGANAAAATGNNNAAAGANGCNGCTGCTTAATGAGTNAGTNAGTTTAANNTNGAAATANTNAATCCAGAAAAATCCTTTNTTANNTAAAGANGATGTTNNNGANGNTNTTGTNCCNGCTTNNGANGGNGAGATGGGAATANTNAAAGATCATATTTCNATAATATCTTTTTTAAAACCTGGAATAATGAAAGTTTTTACAAGTAATAGTGAGGAAAAATTTTATATAGAGGATGGTATATTAGAGTTTAAAGATAATTCTCTATCTATATTAACAAGTTCAGTAATTAAATACGATCAATTAGATAGAGATTATATTCAAAAATCAATTCAAGAAGCGGAAGAAAATCTATCTAAAGATGATATTAATGATCAACAAAGATTTTTAATATCTCAAAAAATTGATACTTTAAAGTCTGTAATAGTTAACTAGTTAAAAATTTTTGAACTTCTAATTCAACTTTTTTATAAACATCTATTTTAAAATCTACGACATTTTTTGTTAAAGAATTAGCATCAATCCATTTCCATTCTAAAAACTCTGGTTTTTTTGTATTAATATCAATTTCAGACTCTTCACCTAAAAATCTCATAATAAACCATTTTTGTTTCTGCCCTTTAAACTTTCCCTTCCAAATTATTCCTAATAAACGCTCAGGCAAATAATAAATTGTATAACCATCTATTTCCTTGATTAATGATACACTTTTAACGCTTGTCTCCTCGTATAATTCTCTGATTGCTGCTTGGTGATTGTTTTCCCCTGGATCTATACCACCCTGAGGCATTTGCCAATAATTATTGGGATTATCAATTCTCTTTGCAACAAAAATTTTGTTATTTTGATTTAGCAAAACAATACCCACACCATTACGTAATGGAAGATTTTTAAAATCTTTTTTTGATTTAACCATTTAATAATTTAATAGCATAACTAAGCTGATTATCTGTTTCAGTATCTATCCTGAAGTCATCAGTTTCTTCACTAACAACTATATCAGGCGTTACGCCAACCTCAGAAATTGACTTACCTGAGGGTAAATAATATTTAGAAATTGTAAGCCTTATAGCCCCCTTATTTTTAAGTGGTATAATTGATTGCACAGACCCTTTTCCATAACTATTTTCACCAACTAAAATTGCTCTTTTATGATCTTTTAATGCACCAGCTACTATTTCTGATGCTGAAGCAGAGCCATTATTTATTAAAACTAACAAAGTTTTTCCATTTAAAATATCTCCATCTTTTGCAAACCATTTTCTATTTTCACTTTCTTGTCTAGATTTTGTAGAAACTATTTCACCGCTTGAAAGAAAAAAATCAGAGATTTTTATTGCTTGTGATAATAATCCACCAGGATTATTTCTTAAATCTAGTATAAAACCTTTAATTTTTTCATTATCATTAAATTCATTAAGTTTTCGTTTGATCTGTTTTCCACTGTTTTCATTAAATGCTGTAAGCCTTATATAACCAATATTATTTTCTAATATTTTTGATTTAACTGATCGTATTTTTATAATTTTCCTTGTTATACTAAAAACAAGAGCTTTTTTTACCCCTCTACGTCTAACAGTAATCTCAATATCCGAACCGACGGGTCCTCTCATTATTTCCACCGCTTCAGATAATGTTTTTCCCTGTACTTGTATGTCATTAATTTTAACAATATAGTCTCCTGCTTTTACGCCAGCTTCATAAGCCGGAGAGTCATCTAAAGGCGAGATAACTTTTACCACTCCAGACTCCATACTAACTTCAATACCAAGTCCTCCAAATTCGCCACTTGTTTCTGTTTGCATATTTTGAAAAGACTCCGGAGACATATAAGCAGAATAAGGATCTAAAGATTGTAAAACTCCATTTATAGCAGCATCCATAGCTTCAGACTGGTCAACTTCATCTACATATTCTTTATTAATTTTGTTTAATACTTCGCTAAATAAGTCTATCTTTTCATATATATTTTCTTCAGACGCAGAATACGAATTTTTAATACAAAATATTGAAATAACTAAAAATAAAATTATTAATTTGAGTTT
>NZKC01000030.1 GCA_002692475.1 Candidatus Pelagibacter sp. | reverse complement strand
ATCTGAAATCTTTTTATTATTTTTTGCAAGTTCTTCGAGTTTTTCAAACATCTAATTAATTATATATAATTATTTATAAAATTAACATAATACTTTTTAAAATTTATAACAAACAAGTAGCTCAATATGGGTTAAAAACCTAGTCTTCTTAATAAAAAATAGCTATTATTTTTTTTCTTTAAACAACAAACAAACCCCATTGTTGCAGTATCTTTTTCCAGTAGGTTTGGGGCCATCATCAAAAATATGCCCGTGATGAGCTCCACAATTTTTACAATGATATTCTGTTCTTGCATAACCAATTAAGTGATCTGTTTTTATCTCAAAAGCGTCTGGTACTGATTGATAAAATGATGGCCATCCAGAGCCACTTTCATATTTTGCATCAGAATCAAAGAGTTTTACATCACAATTGGCACAATGATAACTGCCTAGTCTTTTCTCGTAATTAAGTTCGCTAGAACCTGGTGGTTCTGTGCCTTCTTCAAATAAAATTAATTTTTGTTCCGCAGATAAATTATTATTTATTTTTTTTACCATTTTAATTTTTTTTAGTTTTTTTATTAGATAATGAAATACCTATAATAATAAATATTGCACCCAAAATATGATAGAACATAAATTTTTCTTTAAATATTAACATTGCCATTACAGCACCAAATATTGGCATCAAGTGTAAAAATATCCCAGCTCTGTTTGCACCAATTATACTGATACCTTTTATCCAAAAGAAAAAGGAGGCCAATCCAGGAAATAAAACTACATAAGCTAAAGTTAGATAAAAGGGTTGACCAAACTGGATTTTGCTACCTAATGACATTTCAATTAGAAATATTGGTATTAAAAAAATGAGACCAGAAATTATTACTATTTCCAATAATGCAATTTGAGAAATTTTTAATTTATCTTTTTTTAAAAAAGATGAATAGATTGCCCAAGCAAACATGGCAACAACCATTGTGATATCACCTCTATTAAAATCTAGATTACGAATTAAATTTATATCAGCTTTAGTAATTATAAAAATTACACCAATGAGAGAAAGTCCAACTCCTGATAATTGAAAAATATTTGTTTTTTCTATTTTTAAAAAAGAGGAAATTAAAATTATCCATACGGGTATTGTAGAGATCATCAATACACCACTGATTACTTGTGTATGATATAGAGAGTAATAAACAATTGAATTAAATATTGTGATACTAGTAAAACCTAAGATTATAAAATGACTCATTTTAGATTTTATATAATCAAAACTATTTATTATTTCTTTGTATGTAAAAGGTAAGAGAATTAAACCAGCAAAAAACCACCTATAAAAATTTAATGAGAATGGTGGTATTTGATAAATACTAGCAGCTTTTCCAACTATAAAATTTCCAGACCAAAATAATGTTGCAAAAATAAGTAATAAATAAGCTAGTCCGTTTTTGTTTTGCACAAAATTAGGAAAATCTAAAAGAACTATAAGGTTCTAAATCTAGATTTGTTTTTTCATTTAAAATCATTTTGGAAATTATCTTTCCAGAAATAGCGCCTAATGTCCATCCCAAATGATGATGTCCAAATGAATAAAATACATTTTTATAATTTTTTGAAGGTCCAATCACTGGTAAAAAATCTGGTAGTGTAGGTCTAAATCCTAACCATTCATCCTCATGATCTGGCAGTCCATCTAACATATACTTTGCATTATTAATTAAATTGTTAATTCTTTCCTTAGATGGAGGATTTTTTAGACCACCAAATTCTACGGTTCCAACTACTCTTAGACCTTGTTCCATTGGTGTCATTCCAAAACCTCTATTTGAAAATACTACTGGTCTTGATATTAATTTTTCACAATTTTTAAAATGTATGTGATAACCTCTTTCAGTTTCAAGTGGTATATCTTCATACAAATTATCAGAAAATTTTTTTGAAAACGCTCCNCACGCTATAACAACTTTATCGAAAATAAATCTTTGAACCTCAGATCTTATTACAGGTTTTTGATCATCAAAATTAAGATCTCTAACTTCGTGCTTTAAAAACTTACCACCCTTTTGAATAAATAAATCAAAAAGCTTTTCAAAAACTTTTTTTGGATTGTTTGTATGTCTTGCATACGGATAGTAAACACCCCCATCATATATTGGTTTTAAGTTTGGTTCTAAATCATGAATTTCTTTTGGGTTGAGAAGCTGTTGATTGACACCAAGTTCATCTCTTATTTTAATTTCTAAATTTCGACTTTCAATATTTTGATTATTCCATATATACATAATCCCATTATTGATGACTAAATTTTCTAAATCTATTTCATCGAATAATTCATCATAAGCAGGTAATGCTAAATCTAATATTTGATGCATATATTTAGCTGTGTGCATCATATTTTTTTTAGTACAATTTTTTATAAATTTAAAAAACCAAGGTATCATTTTTGGAACGTAGTTCCATTTTAAGGCAAGCGGTCCCGTTGAGCTCATTAACATTGCTGGGATATCTGTAAGTACATCAGGTCTGTTCAATGGAACTGATGCATAAGGTGAGAAATGTCCCGCATTACCATATGAAGCTCCACATCCCGGCTCATTTTTGTCGAATATAACTACTTCATGTCCTTTTTTTTGAAGAAAAAGAGCGTTACAAACTCCTTGTATTCCAGCACCAATAATACCAACTCTTATTTTACTCATTAATAATCATACAATAATTTAATGTTTTGTTTGTAGCGACAAATTAAGCAAAAAAATTAGTGAATNATTTGTTTGCTGTGAATTTTAGTACTCATGACTATACTTAATCCAATCATTGTAGCCAACATTGATGAGCCACCATACGACATAATAGGAAGTGGTGATCCAACTATAGGTAGCAAGCCTAAAACCATTGACATATTGACTGCCACGTAAACAAAAATTGCAGATCCAAATCCATAACAAAAAAGTTTACCAAAATAGCTTCTTGATTTAGAACCAATATTTAAAATTCTAAAAATTANTACTGCATATAAAATTAATAGAATTAAAGAACCCACAAATCCATGTTCTTCTGAAAATAATGTAAAAATAAAGTCTGTATGCTTTTCAGGTAAAAATTCAAGATAGCTTTGAGTACCTTTTAAATANCCTTTGCCTGTAAGTCCTCCTGATCCNACTGCAATCTTTGATTGGATAATTTGATAACCGGCTCCTAGAGGATCTCTATCTGGGTTAAAGAAACTTAAAACTCTTAACTTTTGATAAGGTTTTAATATTGAAATGACAAAAGGTAACGATACAACTAATGTAAGACCTGAATAAACAAAGTATTTAANATTAAATCCTGCCAGCCACATAACAATTATCCCACTCATNGCGATTAANATTGAGGTACCTAAATCTGGTTGGCTAATTACTAATAGTATAGGTAAAATTAGGATCACAATTGATATAATAATATTTTTAAAGCTATTAATATTGGTCATTTGTTCTCTATGAAAATATCTTGCAAAACAAACTATAATTGCAATTTTCATNAGTTCAGATGGTTGTAAGTTAATAAAATATAAGTTTATCCATCTTTGCGAACCTGATGCAGTTATACCGTAAATTGATGCCCAAATTAAAAAGGCAAGAGTAATTGTATAAAATAAATAAGCTGTTGAATGCCAAAATCTTAAATTGATAAAAGATAATATAATCATCATTGAAAAAAAAGTTACAAATCTTACAAAGTGACTTTTAGAGTGATATAAAAATTGTCCACCATCTGTAGAGTACATAGACAAATTACTAATTACACCTAAACATAAAATACAAAAAATTAAAATAAAATCAAAAGACCTTAATTTTTGGAAAAAGGTGTATTGGTCAGAATATGATGATTGCTCAAACATTNTATTTAAATTTCCATTAGTCTATTTTTTCTAATTTTTTCTCTTTCTTCATGACGATCGATAATTTTTTTCATTAATTTTTTTGCTAAAGGTGCTGCTGCTGAACTTCCTGATCCTCCATGTTCGACAAAAACACTTAATGAATATCTTGGATCTTTATATGGACCAAAAGCAACAAACCAAGCATGATCTCTTTCTTCATAAGGAATTTGAGANGTATCTAAATCTAGCTCCCTTTGAATTTTNGTAATTTTTTTTACTTGGGCTGTACCTGTTTTACCTGCAAACCGGTATTTTGGATCATCAATTCTAGATCTATATGATGTTCCTCTAATTTCGTTGGTTGATGCATACATTGCTTCTAAAACGAATTTAANATTTTCCTGATTTCGNAAAAGTTTTGTATATTCCTTCTCTCCTTTATTAAAAAGATCTTCTGCTGATCTAATTAATGAAGATGAATTATCATTGTTAACGACTAAACTTTGTGACATTTTATATTTAATTTTTTCTATTGGTTCTTGATTTTTATCCAAAGTAATTCTTGGGAATATTTTAAAGCCTCCGTTTGCTAATTGTGCTGTCATCAGACATAATTGTAGTGGCGTTGTTTGAATATACCCTTGACCAATTCCAGTTATTAAGGTTTCACCTAAAACCCATCCTTTTCCTAATGCATCCTTCTTCCATTTGGTCGAGGGAACTAGGCCTCTTTTTTCCTCAGAATATAAATTTTTAAAGACTGTATTTCCTAATCCAAATCTTCTGGCTGTTACATTAAGTCTATCTACACCCAATCTTCTGCTCATTTCATAAAAAAATGTATCGCAAGATTGTTTTAAAGCATCTCTTAAATTTACAACTCCATGTCCTTCTTTTTTCCAGCAGTGATATGTTTGGCCATACAATTCGGTTTTACCAGAGCAATTCACTTTAAATTTTGTAGATATAACATCATTTTCTAAGGCTGATAAAGCAACAATGGGTTTAATGATTGATCCAGGGGAATATAATCCTGATATTGTTTTATTAATAAGGGGCTTTAAAGGATTCTCTCTTATTGAGTCCCAATCTTTATGACTTATTCCATACATAAACAAGTTTGGATCGAAAGATGGTGACGAGTGCATTGCAATAATTTCTCCGGTGAATATATCCATTACACTTATTGATCCTGCTTTATCTGCTAATAATTCGTTACATAATTTTTGAATTTCTGTATCAACTGTAAGTTTGATTTTGTCTCCTTTTGCACCCTCTTGAAAATCAACTTGATTAATTCTTTTACCAAAAGCGTTTACTTCATATCTTTTAACACTATTTGTACCTATTAAATTATTTTCAAATGTTTTTTCTAATCCTGATTTTCCAACTCTTAATCCTGGGACATGTTTATTTTTTATTTCTTCATTATTTATCAAATCATTTTCGCTCGCTCTTGCTACATAACCTAAAACATGTGTATAATTTTCTTTAAATGGATAACTCCTAGCAACAGAAAGAACTGGTTTTACTCCTGAAAGTTCGTGTAAATAAAAATTAACTTTTGAGAACTGATCCCAGGTTAAGTTTTCAGATATTATAAGTGTTTCCCAATTTTTTTGCTGACTTTTCTTTTTTACAATTTTACTAAATTGTTTATCACTCAATGATAAAATATTTTTTAATCTTACCATTAAATATTTAAAATCTTCTACCTGTTCAGGAACAACATGTAATTGGTATACCTTAGTATTTCCAGCAACCACATTTCCAAAAAAATCCTCAAATTCTCCTCTTACTGGAGGCAATCTCCATTCTCTTAATCTATTTTTATCGGATAATGTTAGATACTTTTTGTTCTCTGTGATTTGTAAACTAAATAATCTTGCAACTATACCTGTAAAAATAATTCCTTTTGCAATTTTTAAAATAAAGACTCTTCTATTAACTGTATTATATTTCCTAACATTAGAACCTCCATCATCAAACATTTGTAGCTCCAAATACAAGATTTTTATAATACTCAAATAAACTACTAAAAATAATATAAAATAAGAATGTAAATAATATATTTACTAGAACATCTGAATAAATAATTTGAACATTAAAAAAAACATTTGATATTGCAAACATTAATGAGTTTACAACTAGAATGGTAAAACCAAAAAAGAACCAATCATTAATTTTACTTGGTCTTAATGTTATATTCCTTAAGTANGATGAAAAACCACATATAAAAAGGTAGCTCAAAGAGCTTACACCAATTGGAAGTCCTACGACTGCNTCATTAAATAATCCACTTAAAAAAATTAGTCCATAGCCTAAGCTACCTGGTCTTTTAAGGCTCCAATAATAAATAAGTATAAAAGGAAAGTTAAAAGAAAAATATTTTAATTCCAAATANTTAAAATCAAATTCATTTAATGTTGCNATAAATAATAAAATTATAGGACCTTTTTCTAAAAATTGTTTAAATATGTTTAACTTTGATAATTTAGTCACTAATTTTCCTCCGGAGAAAATGATCTTAATTTTACAAATCTTAATTGAGAGAAATCAGAAAAAAACGATACATTTATATCTAAATTTGACTGTTTTTTATCAATTTCTCCAATTGGAATTCCTGGTTTAAAAATNCCNCCAGCNCCAGANGTAAAAACTTTATTTTCATTTTCGATTAAAGTTTCTTCTTTNACNTACTGAATTTTTCCATTCTCTTTTCCAGTTCCTGATAAAATAGACTGAATACNATTTGGCAGTATATCAACTGGTATTTTGCTATTTAAATCTGANAANAGTAACACTCTAGATGTTGTAAAATTTAACTCTACAATTTTACCTACTAAATANTCTTTATCNAAAACAGCCATNCCNAGTTCTGCTCCATGCTTNCTNCCTTTATTAACAATTATAGATTTTAAAAAAGGACTTTGCTTATCTACTATTACCTTTGCAAGAATTTCATTTGATGAGAAATTCAATTCATTTAATGTCTCCTTTAATCTCTGATTCTCAGCTAAAATAAATTCTGAATTGTAATCTTTTGTTTCAAGATCTTCGACTTTTTCTTTAAGAATTTTATTTTCCTCATAAACCAAAAAATGGTTTTTTGTTGCTATAAAACTTTTTTTAATAAGATTTTCGGGAGTTGAGAATACAAATGTTGATCGATAGGCTATTTCTTTAAGAGATATTTTTGAGTAATTTATAATTTTAAAATCATACTTTCCCAATATTAAGATCGCTAATGTAAGAAGAATTAATGCTGATAAAGAATACTTTTGTTTATTTTCTTTCTTTAAAAATGCCGATCTTATAGCAATTATAAAATCATCTCTACTTGAGGGTTGCATTTTTCAAATTAATACTCTGATAACATTGTATTAAATGTTTCTTCTTGCTCTAAAGCCTTTCCTGTACCAATGGCCACACAGGCTAAAGGATCCTCAGCAATATGAACAGGTAAACCAGTTTCTTTAGAAAATCTTTTATCAATATTTTTTAATAATGCTCCACCTCCAGTTAATGTTAATCCCATATCAACTAAATCAGCTGATAATTCTGGTGGAGTACTTTCTAATGCATCTTTAATTCCATTAACCATTTCTTTTAAAATATCATTTAAAGCCTCTGCTGTATCTTCTTCAGTTATATTAACCTCTTTAGGTGTTCCTGATCTTAAATCTCTTCCTTTTACAGCATAAGTATTATTATTTGTTGGAATTGCAGTGCCAATTTCTTTTTTGATTTTTTCTGCAGTACTATCACCTATCATCAAATTATAT
>NZKC01000029.1 GCA_002692475.1 Candidatus Pelagibacter sp. | reverse complement strand
TGAGTGTGGAGTAGATGTTATCACTACAGGTAACCATGTTTGGGATCAAAAAGAAACAGCAGAATATATTAATAAAGAAAAAAGACTATTAAGACCTTATAATTTAATAAGTCCATCACCTGGAAAAGGATTTGAAGTTTTCGAAACTAAAAACCGATCTAAAATTGGAGTCCTAAATTTAATGGGAAATGTATTTATGAAAAAATGCGATAACGTTTTCGAGGCTGTAAAGAAATTTGTTACTCAAAACGAGTTAAAAAAAAATTATGATTACTTGATAATTGATTTTCATGGAGAGATTACCAGTGAAAAAATGGCAATGGGTCATTTTATGGATGGCAAGGCATCCCTTGTAGTTGGTACTCATACACATGTTCCAACAAACGATACTAGAATTTTAAAAAAAGGTACTGGATATCAAACAGATGCTGGAATGTGTGGTGACTATGATTCAGTCATTGGGATGAACAAAGAAAATTCAATAAATAAATTTTTAAGGCTTGATGCAAAAAAACATTATCCATCAGAAGGAAAAGCTTGTTTATCAGGAGTTATAGTTGATTGTAATACTAAAACTGGTTTAGCAGAAAATATAAATAGTTTTATTTTTGGTGGAGACTTAAAAAATACTAATTAATTATGGCAGGTCATTCTCATTGGGCAGGTATTAAACATAAGAAAGGAAGAGCTGACAAACAAAGATCTAAAATTTTCTCAAAATTATCTAAAGAAATTACTGTTGCAGCAAAACTTGGAGATAAAGATCCTAGCATGAATCCTAGGCTTAGGTCTGCAATACAAGCAGCAAGATCAGCAAACATGCCAAAAGACAATATTGAAAGAGCAATAGATAAATCTTCAAGTAATAATTTAGCAAATTTTGAAAATATTAGGTATGAAGGTTTTGGCCCAGAAAAGATTGCTGTTGTGGTTGAGGCTTTAACTGATAACAAAAATAGAACTGCCTCAAAAATAAGAACAATTTTCCAAAAAAATGGAGGCAATTTTGGTACACTAGGTTCTGCATCACATAACTTTAAACAAGTAGGTGTGATAAAAATAGACCTGGATGAAATTTCTGAGGAAAAAATAATAGATATGGCTTTAGAGGCAGGCGCAGATGACTGTCTTTCCAATGATGAATTACATGAGATACATTGTGAAAAAAGTAAAATATATGATGTAAAAAAAAAACTTGAAATAAATATTAAAAATTTTGTTTCAACTGAGATAGAATGGATACCTGTTAATAGTATTAATATTTCGAAAGACAAATTTAATGAAATAAAGGAATTTTTGGAGATACTTGATAATGATGAGGATGTTCAAAATATTTTTACAAATTTTAAAATTGTGAGTAATTAATGTTTATTATTGGAATTGACCCTGGCATTTCTGGAGCAATTTGCTTTATGAAAGATGGAAAAATTATTGATGTAATTGAAATGCCCAGTATGGCCGAAGGAAAAAAAAATAAAAAACAAGTTAATAGTTCACAAATTTTTAATGAAATTTCTTTAAGAATTAAAAGTTTAAATAAAAATGACATTAAAGTTGTTATTGAACATGTTTCGGCAATGCCTGGCCAGGGTGTAACTAGTATGTTTAATTTTGGACAATCCTTTGGAGTACTTAAAGGTATTTGCTCAGCTATGAATTTGTCGATGTATTTTGTAAGACCAGCTAAGTGGAAAAAATATTTTAACCTCATTAATACAGAAAAAGATGCTAGTAGGACAAAGGCAATTGAGATATTTCCCTATTTTTCAATCAATTTATCAAAAAAAAAAGATGCAAATAAAGCAGACGCAATGCTTATTGCGAGCTTTTTTTATGAAAATTTAAGATCAGATTAGGCATAAACATTAGTTCAGACAAATTGATGACACAATTAAGTGTGAAATAATTTAAATGGAAGCAGATATAACATCACAAGCAGTTGGNTTAGCAAGCAATACAGATTTTTCTTTAATACAACTATTCGTAAGAGCAGACTTTGTAGTNAAGTCTGTCATAATTATTCTTATAGCTTGTTCAATATATTCTTGGGCNATAATCATAGAAAAAATTAAATTATTTAAAAAAATC
This sequence comes from Candidatus Pelagibacter sp., assembly GCA_002692475.1. Next base: position 5,575 of record NZKC01000029.1, on the reverse strand, counting down.
AATGAGTCATCTGANNTATTTGAAGATAAGTTTTGGAAATCTAAGTCAGCAGAGGCTTTCTATAATACTATNCCAAAAAATATTGAAGATCCTATGGCTTTAGTTTTTAGATCTTCAATGGAAGCAGCATTAAAAACTAGNTCAAAATCTCATCTTAATGAAAGATTATCCAGTATGTTAGAAATTAATATAGAAAAGCAAATGAATAAAATTGAAAAGAGCTATACATTTTTGGCAACAGTTGGATCTACAGCTCCTTTCATAGGTCTATTCGGAACAGTTTGGGGAATTATGAATTCATTTCAATCAATTGCAATATCAAGAAATACAAGCTTNGCAATTGTNGCTCCNGGAATAGCNGAAGCTCTTTTTGCAACTGCTCTTGGTTTGTTAGCGGCTATACCAGCAGTTGTTGCTTATAATAAATTTAACAGTGACTCCAAAAAATACTCACAAAAATTGGAGAATTTTTCAAAAAGATTTTTAACAATAATTTGAAATGGCTTTTAATTTAAAAAAGTCTGCCAAAGATCCAATTAGCGAAATTAATGTAACACCATTTGTTGATGTAATGTTGGTTCTCCTTATAATATTTATGGTTACAGCACCTTTGCTAACCGTTGGTGTACAAGTTGATTTACCAGAGAGCTCAGCTGATTCATTGCCAGAAGAACAGGAACCTTTAACCCTCACAATTAATTCNAAAGGTGAAATTTTTATTCAAGAATCAAAGGTAGAGTATGAAAAAATAATTGCAAAAATTCTAGCAGTTTCAAAAAATAGAACGGATACAAGAATTTATGTCAGAGGAGATAAAACAATTAATTATGGAAGGGTCTTAGANGTAATGGGAATGCTTTCTGGCTCCGGTTTTACAAAAGTAGCTTTGATATCAGAACCGTATAAGGAAAGGTAAAAAATTGGGTAGAAATATTATTATTTCATCTGGTTTTCATTTAGTTGTAATATTTATTACTGCATTCAGTTTACCTTTTTTAACTAAAAAACCAATTGANCTACCACCTATAGTATCTGTCGAATTAATTCAGATTACTGATAAGACTAATATTCCTTTTGCTCCTAAAGCAAANAAAATAATTGATAAAATTAAAAAAAAAGAGGAAGAGAAATTGACATCGGAACAAGCTCCACCAAAAAAAGTAAAAAAAGAAAAACCGGACTCCGTTCCACTTCCTGATGAAAACATTGAGAAAGTTAAAAAAATAGAAGAAAAAAAACAAAATCCTGAAAAACTTGATGAAGAAGTAAAACAAGTCTCTGAGTTTGANAAAAAAGAGCTATTTGATCCAAATAACATAGCTGCATTAATAGATAAATCAAAAGAAGAATTTTCAGAAACTGATAAAAAAACTGACAAAATAACACAATCTCAAAACAAAGACCTCAGTAATGTAGGTCTTACACTGAATGAAGAAGATGCTTTGAAAGCNCAAATTTTTGGTTGCTGGAGTATCCCTTTAGGATTACCATACAANGACAATTTATTAGTAAGAATTAAGTTACAATTAAAACAAGATGGAACAGTTGTTAAAACTGAAATATTGGATCACGCAAGAATGAACAAACCTGGACAAGGTTTTTACAAAGTGCTTGCNGAAAGTGCTTTAAGGGCAATAAAAATGTGCCAACCCTTGAGAGTNCCAACCGAGGGCTATGAAAGATGGAAAGAATTACAATTAAACTTTGATGCAAAAGAAATGTTAGAGGGATGATGAGATATTTAAAATATATATTAATTATTTTTTTATTAAATCAAAGCAATGTTAATGCTTTAATTGAAGTTGATATCACAAGAGGAAATCTGAATCCTTTACCTATCGCTGTTTCATCATTATCAATTGAAAAAGCCTCAAATGAAGAGCTACAAAAAATTTTAAAAAAAAAAAATATTGGGGCAGAAATATCAAAAGTTGTAGAAAATAATTTATTAACTTCTGGTTTATTTAATCCACTCAACAAAGATGCTTTTTTACAAAAACCGGATATAGCACACCTTAAACCAAGATTTGAGGATTGGTCTTTAATTAAAGCTCAAGCACTAATAACAGGTAAAGTCATCTACGAAAATGAAAAACTAAGAGTAGAATTTAGACTCTGGGATGTTTTAGCAGGAAAAGAGATGATGGCATTAGCTTTTACAACTGTGCCAACAAACTGGAGGCGAGTAGGACATATAATTACTGATAAAGTTTATGAAAGATTAACTGGTGAGAAAGGATATTTTGATACAAGAATAATTTATGTATCAGAAAAGGGACCAAAAACAAAAAGAATAAAAAAACTAGCAATTATGGATCAAGATGGTTTTAACATAAAATATTTAACCCTTGGAAATGAATTGGTTTTAACCCCTAGATTTAATCCTACCAATCAGATGGTAACTTATTTATCTTATTTTAGAAATCTACCACGCGTCTATCTTTTAGATATAGAGACAGGCATTCAAGAAGTAGTGGGAGACTTTCCTGGAATGACTTTTGCTCCAAGATTTTCACCTAATGGAAAAAAAATTATAATGAGTTTCGCCATGGACGGAAATTCAGATATCTACACTATGGATTTAGAAAATAGAGTAGTAGAAAGAATTACAAATCATCCATCAATTGACACCTCTCCATCATACTCCCCAGATGGAAAATATATTTGTTTTAATTCTGATAGAAGTGGTTATCAACAAATATACGTTATGAAAAGCGATGGGACCAAAGTTAAAAGAATTTCATTTGGCAAAGGTCTTTATGGTACCCCCGTTTGGTCACCAAGAGGAGATTTAATTGCATTCACTAAACTTCATAAAGGAAAATTTTATATAGGTGTTATGAGAACTGATGGATCGGGGGAAAGGCTTTTAACAGAAAATTTTTATCAAGAAGCACCTTCATGGTCACCTAACGGGAGAGTACTAATTTTTTATAGAGAAACGAAGTCAGATTCGGAGGGAAAGGGTTTTTCAGCAAAATTATGGTCTATTGATTTGACTGGGTATAATGAAAGATTAGTAGATACNGAAACTGATGCTTCAGACCCATCTTGGTCGTCTTTATTAAGTAATTAGTATTAAATAGTTGATTTTTATGCTTGAAAGATTTAATTAGGTGTGAAAAACTTAAAATATTCAAATAAGGAGTAGTTAATGATTTTAACGAAAATTTTCAAAAATGCATTTTTGATAATGCTAGCAAGTTTAATACTTTCTGCTTGTGCAACTAAAAAAGTTACGAACCAAATGCAAGGGGATGTTTATACTGGAAAAGATACAGTTGAATACTTAGCTTCAGGTGTTGCCGACAGAGTTTTCTTTGCTACTAATGAATCAGTTTTAACTACTGCTTCAAGAGAAACATTGAGAAAACAAGCAGCTTGGTTAAGAAAAAATTCAAAATTAAATGTTGTACTTGAGGGTCATGCAGACGAAAGAGGAACTAGAGAGTATAACTTAGCTTTAGGCGAAAGAAGAGCTAATTCAGTAAAAGACTATTTGATGACATATGGAATTTCTGGAAACAGAATTTCAGTTATTAGTTATGGTAAAGAGAGACCGGTTGACTCTGGCTCAAATCCTTTAGCATGGTCAAAAAATAGAAGATCAGTAACTGTAAAAGCAAACTAATTAAAAACTAATTTTAAAGACCCTGACTTAAAAAATCAGGGTCTTTTTTTTGCCATCATTATAATTACAAATAAATTTAATGATTAAATTTAAAGTATTAATACTTTTAACAACATTATTTTTTTATGCATTTTTTCAGAAAGCCTCATATTCTGAAAGTCATAATCTTGATGAAATAATAAAAATATTGCAACAAGATTTAAAAACATTGGAAAAAGCAGTTTACTCAAGTTCTGAAAATGAAAACTTGAATGAAAATGTTACTCAAATGGATCAAAGTTCTGAAGAGGTTCTAACTAGGCATTTACTAAAACTTTCTGAAATTGAAAAACAATTTCAAGAATTAACAAATAAGTTTGAGGAAATAAATTTTAAATTAGATAAATTATCCAGCAGACTTTCAAAAGTACAAGCAGACAATCAAATGAGATTTCAAGAGTTGGAGACATTGCCTTCTGGAACTCAAAGCAAAAATAAAATTAGCTCAATTAGTAATGACAATGAAACTTTACCAGGCTCATCAGAACCACAAGATTTAGGAGCAATATCTTATAAAGATAATGAGTCGAAATATGAAGAGCANCAAATTCAATCAGTTGATACTACTGGATCGGTTGTAACTGAAACATTTGTTTCTGAAGAAAAAATACTCCCAGAAACTAATCCAAGTAAGCAATACGAATTTGCAACGAGTTTTTTAAAAAACGGAGATTACAATATGGCTGAGAGAGCATTTAGAGAATTTGTAACTTCAAATCCAGAACATAAATTAGCTGGTAACGCACAGTATTGGTATGCAGAAACATTTAGGATTAGACAACTATTTACAGATGCAGCTTCTGCTTATTTAGAAGGTTATCAAAAATATCCAAAAAGTGATAAGGCTCCTATAAATTTATTAAAACTTGGTGTATCATTGGTACAGATAGGAGAAAAAGATCAGGGTTGTTTAATGATAACTGGAGTAGAACAACAGTATCCTGAAGCCAATCAATCTGTTCTTCAAAAAGCCAAATATGAAGAGAAAAAGTTTGAATGTTCAAAAGATAATTCCTAATTATCTTAACGATTTATTAATTCATAATTCCTTGAAACATATTTTTAATAAATTTGAAAAAAAGCTAGATATCAATCAAAGTTACCTGGTTGCTGTATCTGGTGGATCAGACAGTTTAGCATTAGCTTTTTTATCAAAATGTTTTGAAAAAAAATATGACGTCAGATTCAATTATTGTATTGTAGATCATAAATTAAGACCTGANTCTTCTAAAGAAGCTAAGGAGGTTTGCAGAATATTAAAAAAGATNAAAATTAACTGTAAAATATTAAAATGGAAAGGTTTCAAACCAAGTTCAAATGTTCAGGCAATTGCTAGGATTAATCGTTATTCTCTNTTAGAAAAGGAATGTACTAGAACTAAATCTCAGAATATTTTATTAGGCCACCAAAGAGATGATGTAAATGAAAATTTTTTTATTCGCATGACAAGAGGAAGTGGACTNAAGGGCCTAGTTTCATTAGATGAAAANTTANAAAATAATAAAATTAANTATATTAGACCTTTGCTAGATTATAACAAAAATGATCTAGAAAAAATGACATTAAAAGTTTTTAAAATTTTTATTAAAGATCCATCAAATTTAGATGAAAATTATAAGAGGATTAGAGTAAGAAAAATACTTAAAGCCTTAAAAAACGAAGGCTTAAATAATAATAAACTAATGCTGACAATTAAAAATTTAAAGGATGCAAATAATGCATTAGATTATTATGCAAAAAAGAATATTGAAGATAATTTAACCTTTAAAATTAATAAAAAAAAAGCAACTTTAAATAAATTTTTTTTTAGCCAACCAAATGAAGTAATTTTAAGGTCGTTAAATTTAGTGATTCAAAAAATAGGTCAAAAATATTATCCCCCCAGAGGCAAAAGTACCATATTTT
>NZKC01000035.1 GCA_002692475.1 Candidatus Pelagibacter sp. | reverse complement strand
TCCATTGTAAGTGCAGCCATATCCTCTGGTTCTAAAGAATGAATATTTGTTTTACCACAAGCTCTAGCTAAAAGTTGAGCTTCTAAAGTCATAGTATGTAAATAATTGTAAACTCTTAGTGCAGCTTCATCTGGGTTTAATCTTTTTCTAAGCTTTGGATCTTGAGTCGCTACTCCAACAGGACAACGGCCTGTATGACAGTGATAACAATGACCTGCTGGTACTCCCATTTCTTTTTCAAAATTAGACTCTGGGATTTCTTTATTACAGTTAAGTGCAATCATAGCACCAGTACCAATGGCTATTGCATCAGCTCCTAGCGCAAGTGCCTTTGCCATATCAGCTCCATCTCTAACACCTCCAGCATATATTAAAGTGACTTTTCCAGTTTTTCCAACATCATCAATTGCTCTTCTAGCTTCTCTAATTGCAGCAATTCCTGGAATTCCTGTATTTGCTGCTGCTATATGAGGTCCTGCTCCAGTTGAGCCTTCCATCCCATCAAGATAAATTGAGTCTGGATCACATTTCGCAGCCATACGAACGTCATCATAAACTTTTGCAGCTCCAAGTTTTAATTGTATCGGAACTTTATTCTTAGTTAATTCTCTTAGCTCTGCTACTTTTAATGCTAAATCATCTGGACCTAACCAGTCAGGGTGTCTAGCTGGAGATCTTTGATCAATACCAGCTGGTAATGATCTCATCTCTGCAACTTGATCTGTTACTTTTTGGCCCATCAAATGACCACCCATACCAACTTTTTGACCTTGGCCTATAAAAACTTCTATCCCATCTGCAAGTTGTGCATGATGAGGATTAAAACCGTATCTAGATTGAATACATTGGTAATACCATTTTTCAGAATATCTTCTTTCATCAGGTATCATTCCACCTTCACCTGAACAAGTTGCGCTTCCAGCCATAGTAGCTCCACGTGCTAAAGCAGTTTTTGCTTCGTATGAAAGTGCACCAAAACTCATACCAGTTATATATACAGGAATATCTAACTCAACTGGATTTTCACATCTTGGACCAATTATAGTTTTTGTTTCACATTTCTCTCTGTAACCTTCAATAACAAATCTTGTTAAAGTTCCTGGTAGAAAAACCAAATCATCAAATGTTGGGATTTTTTTCATTAAGGCCATACCTCTCATTCTGTATCTACCAAGTTGAGCTTTTATATGAATGTCGTCTATTACTTCTGGAGTAAAAATAGCATTATAGCCTAAAAGGCTTTTATTCCTTTTTGCAAATTCTGTTTTACCATTACCATTACCATTAGAATTTCCGTTTGATTTTTTCTTTCTCTTTTTTTTTGCCATTATATTGCTCCTTTTTTTTCAGTTGGTTCTAAAGCGTCATAGTTCCATAGTTTTTTTCCCGAAACTACTTTCGTCATTTTAGATACATCAAAATTATCCCCAATCTCTGCAACTTTAAGTTTTCTTTTAAGCCAATCTATATCACTTTTTGTCATAGGTGACTCCACCGCATCACTTCCAAAAGATCCAATTTTTCCACCTATGAATATAGTTCCATCATACATAGAGTCTCCAAGGTTAATTCCAACATCTCCCAAAATTATTATTCTACCTCTTTGCATCATAAATCCAGTAAAAGCGCCAGCATCCCCACCAACAATTATGGTACCACCTTTTTGGTCAATACCTGTTCTAGCGCCAACACTTCCTTTACAAATTAAATCTCCACCTCTAATAGCTGCACCAAAACAAGACCCAGCATTTTTTTCAATTACTACTTTTCCTGCCATCATATTTTCCGCACATGACCATCCAACTCTTCCATTGATTCTAACTGTTGGACCATCAATTGAGCCAACTCCAAAATATCCAAGACTTCCTTCAAAAATTAAATTAAGTTTATTTAAAACCCCAACTCCAAGACTATGTTTTCCTTGTGGGTTTTTTATGACAATTGTTCCATAACCTTGACTCATTAGTTCATCAATTTTTCTATTTGCTTCTTTACAATCTAAATCCATAACATCAAGATCTATTCTTTTATTAAAATCAACGTCATAGGTTCCCCAATAATAAAAATTTTCTGCTTCATCAGGATTAAAAAATTTTTGTTGCGTTTTACCTGTAAGCTTCTCCGTATGGAGGCCCATTGATTGAGCTTTTGTTTTTTTCTCAGATATTTTTAAATTTGCCATACTTTAACCTCCCCATCAAATGGATCGTATGTATCTATTTCTTGTGGTAGTAATGATCTAATAGCAATTTCTTCAGATCCCATAGCAACTAAATCGTCAGACTCGTATAGCACCAAAGGTTTTGCAGCCATTGTATCCTTAGCCATACCCAAAGAGTCTTTAGTTGCAACAAAGTATGTAAATACTCCATCTAAACCACTCAAAGAGTCTTTCATGCCCTCTTCTAAGCTAGCGCCATTTCTCATTTTTTCCGCAAGGTATACTGCTATTAATTCAGAGTCGCACTCAGACATAAATCTCATGCCCTTATTCTCTAAAATTCTTCTATTATTCCAGTAGTTAGTTAACTGACCGTTATGAACAACAGATACATCACTAAAAGGATAACCCCAAAAAGGGTGTGCAGATTTAATATCCACACCAGACTCTGTTGCCATTCTAGCATGACCAATAGCATGTGTGCCAACTACTTGATCTAAGTTATATCTATCACAAACAATTTTAGCATTTCCAAGATCTTTAATTACCTCTAATGATTTACCCATAGATAAAATTTCTACTCCTGGAATACTTTCAATTTTTTGTGAAAAATCTAACAAATCATCTTTGTTATANTCAATTTCATATCTTANTGAGTAAGGTAGCACTCTNTCTTCTTTAATAATTTTTGCACCCATTTCNGAAAGATAACTTTCNACAATNTTTTTTCTTTTNTCATAAACAGATACATCNTCAGNAACTGAAGAACTTCCTTCTCCAACATTTTCNCCAACNTTAACTCTCATGATAAAATTTTTTCCTTCAGTGTCACCATANAAAGCATAACCTGTTGANTCTTCTCCNCTATGCTTTAAAGCTTGAAGCATTCCCTGAAGNTCATGNCCAACTTTTGATGATTTTCCTCTATGTATTAAACCTGCTATTCCGCACATATTTTTNCCTCTATTAATTTAAAGACTATGGTAGACAATCCAAGTAAGTATCTAGATCCCATTGAGTTGTTGCACCTAAAAACTTTTCCCATTCATCATTTTTATACCAATGAAAAATTTTATACATTTCATCAGGCATTGCTGATTGAACTATTTTATCTTCAGAAAGNCTATCAAGCGCNTCACCTAAACTTAAAGGTAATTTTTTAACATCCTTACCAGCTTTTTGCGCNTCATAAATGTTTCTAGACTCTGGCTTACCTGGATTAATTTTATTTGAAATACCATCATCCATAGTTTTAAGTAATGCAGCNCCCATTAAGTAAGGATTATGCATTGAGTCTACTGATCTATATTCAAATCTTCCAGGAGCTGAAACTCTTAAACCACAAGTTCTATTTTGATATCCCCAGTCTGCATAAACTGGTGCCCAAAAACCTTGATCCCATAATCTTCTATAAGAATTAACTGTTGATGAACCGATTGCAGTTAAAGCGGGCAAGTGTTTCATAATACCACCAATTGATTGTAGACCAACTTTACCAGGAAGTTGCATATCTTTTGTATCAGGCATAAATGTATTTGTTCCACCTTCTACATATGTGAATACTTCTTCAACACCCGGTAAGGATTTATGGCCAAGTTTTTTAACTACATCTTTACCACCTGTCCATAGAGACATATTAGTATGACACCCACTAGCAGAAACACCCATGAATGGTTTTGTCATGAAACAAGCAATCAATCCATGTTCTCTAGCAACCTGCGCACAGATTTGTCTATATGTTGAAAGTCTATCAGCATTCCTTAATACATCATCAAACATCCAATTTAATTCTAATTGACCAGGAGCATCCTCATGGTCTCCTTGAATCATATCAAGACCCATTGCATTTGCATATTCAATAACCTTCATAAANACTGGTCTTAATGACTCAAACTGNTCAATATGATAACAGAAAGGTTTTGAAAAACCTTTACCTGTTGGAGTACCATCATCATTTTTAGTTAACCACATCATTTCAGGCTCGGTACCAACTCTCATTTGATAACCATGCTTTTTTTTAAATTCTTTAGCAATTATTCTTAAATTTCCTCTGCAATCCGAAGTTAAATGACCACCTGGATTTTCTCTTTCTTCTCTATTTCTAAAACAAGTACAAAAAACNCTTGCAACTCTTTTATCCCAAGGTAATTGAACAAAAGTTTCAGGATCAGGGATACCAACTAATTCTTTAGCCTCAGGACCATATCCAATGTAATTATTATGACGATCTAAAAATAAGTTTGCTGTTGCACCGTAAACTAATTGAAATCCTTTTTCTGCAGTCCTTTCCCAATGATCTGCTGGTATACCTTTTCCTACCACTCTTCCTGTTACAGAAATAAACTGGAAATATATATATGTGATTCCTAATTCTTTAATTTTTTCTCTTACTTTTTTTACCAGTTTATCTCTACCTGGTTGATTTACATGTTTTTCTAAATCTGTCATTTTCCCCCCTTAGACTTTTAAGATTAAAAAGGTAACTGAAAAAAAAACGTCTGTCTACTTAGATAACTTAACTCCAAGGAAACGGACTGTTCGAAGTAGGGTGAAGTTCCCCCTTCGCGTATCGGTTGAATCTAAACGGTTTTAACAATTCACTTTCTTGACCTAAAATTTCTTGCGCCACTAAGTGACCAACACCTAACATTTTGTATCCATGATTTGCATCAGCAATCATGTAAACATTNTCTAAAAATCTATCAAAAATTGGAAATGAATCTGGTGTTAAACATCCAAGACCACCCGATGGACCTTTTCTATAAAGATCAGATTTACCTTCAAATCTTTTTTGACAATGAGCTAAAGCTGAGCACCACATATCAGAAAATTCATTCGTAGTTTGAAATTCTGGAGATTCCAAACCGTAAGGGTCNACATTAACTTTATCAAAATGTTTTTGAACTATGTAAGGTGACGTACCACCTTGAACACCTAATCCTTCGATGTCTGGTTTATAATATATTCCCCATAGTTTATCAGTAATTAATTTTTTATCTTTGTCTGAATAAAGAGGAGCATCAGTGTCAACGTGAATTACGGGAGGTTGTTTACCATCATTGGTTCTTAGATAATCAGCTTCAACACCTAAAACACCTTCTTGTAAAAACCAATAAGTCCACATATCCACTTGGTGCATTTTACCATCTTTACCTTTAATATCAGTTGTTTTTGGAAGCTCTAACATATTCCAAAAGTCTCTAACCCATGGGCCAGCACCAACTACTACCTGATCACAATCAATTGTTCCTTGATCTGTAATAACACCAGTAACCGCGTTGCTATTACTNCCNTTTTTAAATCCTGTAACTTTTATTCCTTTATGAACTTTTACACCATTTGAATTTGCNTTNTTTTCTAAAGCTTTTATTGANTCTTTATTAAAAGCATAACCACCTTTTTTTTCATGCAATACTGATGTGATTCCTTTAGCCTGCCAATCATCAAAAAGACCTTTCATATATTTCATGCAATCTTTTTCACCTTCAATAAATTCAGACTCGTAACCTATTGCTTTTTGTTGTTTATAAATACTCGCTACATCTTCATGCATAACTTCAGGAGAAATTTGCATATATCCAACNGGATTATATTTAAATGCTTTTGGATCACTTTCCCAAACCTCTACAGAATGGGCCATCAATTCTCTCATTGCTGGTTGAAAATAATTATTTCTGACTACTCCACATGCAATACCNCTAGCTCCAGCTGCNGTATCTTTTTTTTCNATTACAACAATGTCATTNGGATTTTTNTANGTCTCAGATAATTTCCAAGCAGTGCTTAGACCGTGAATTCCACCACCTATTACAACTACTTTTGCTTTTGTTGGTAAAGTCATTANCACAAGCTTATTTTTTACACTAAGAAAGTATATAATATTTTTTATATATAAAAATTATAAGTAAATTATATTTCAACCTTGAATTTAGATAAATTACTAAAAACTAAGGTTTTTTAGTGTTGCTAGATAATCATTAAACTCGTCTATAAATGTTTTACTAGGCTTAATAAATTTTTTTCTTTGATCTTTGAAATTTTTTTCTAAATAAAAAAACCCTTTTTCACAGGCCTCATTAATTATTAGAGCTGATTTAGGTCTAGATGTCTTAAAAAGCTTTGTTTTAAGCTCTTCAACAGATAACTCTTGTTTTAGTTTATAAGCTGTCATTACCAACAACATCATATGATAATGCGATGGAGATTTTCTAAAGAAATAATTACTTGATTTATGTGATAGTTTCATTTGATCTTCCCAAAACTCAAGTAAGTCCTTAGTTGTTTTGCTCATTAAGCTTTGACTTTTAATTTTTGCGGATCGTAAAAAGGAAATTGTATTACTTTTGCAGGAATTCTTTTTTGATGACCATCTATCTTACCAATTTCTACTTCTGTACCAATTTCTGCGTACTTGGAATCTATTCTACATAAAGCTATGTTTTTGTTTAAGGTTTTAGATAACATTGCACTTGTAATTATACCAATCTGTCCTCTACCAATATGCACCGAATTTCCATTTGTTGCTGGTTCATGACCTACAAGTTCAAGACCAACAAGTTTTTTTTGTGGATTATTTTTTCTTTTTATTAATTCTTCTTTACCGATAAAATCATCTTCTTTTGTTTTCAGTGGAACTGTAAAACCAATCCCAGCCTCGAAAGGGTCAGTTTTATCATCAAATTCATAACCATAAAAAATTAATCCAGCTTCTATTCGAAGCATATCTAAAGCCTCTAACCCAAGNGGTGAAATATTAAATTCTTTGCCAGCTTCCCANACTTTATCCCAAACCGTGGAAGCNTCTTTTGGGTGACACCAAATTTCGAAACCTAACTCTCCAGTGTATCCCGTCCTAGATATAACNATTGGAGTTCCTGTAACACTNTCAATTCTTGCTATAGTTAATCTGAACCATTGAAGATCATCAATTGAAGGNTGGGTATCAGGTGTCCAAACAAATTTTTTAAGAATTTTTCTACTATTAGGNCCTTGGACTGCAATGTTGTGAATTTGATCAGTAGATGATTTTACCCATACTTTAAAATTTTTCTTTTTTGCCTGCTCTTTTAACCACTCACCTCCATATTCTTGTCCACCAACCCACCTAAAATTATCTTGTCCAAATTTAAGTAAAGTCCCATCATCAACCATACATCCATTGTCGTAGCACATAGCTGAATAAACAACCTGTCCTGCTGAAAGTTTNTTTACATTTCTTGTTAAAGTATATTGCATTAAATTTTCTGCATCTGGGCCTAAAATTTCAAACTTTCTTAGAGGAGATAAGTCAGTTACAATCGCACTCTCTCTACATGATGTATATTCCTTAATCGCTCCATAGTTAGTAAAATTATTAGCTAACCAGTAACCATTATAGTTAATAAAATTTTTTGTGAGCTTTGAAGTTTTGCTATGAAAGCCTGTCTCTTTAGTTATTTTAGGTTCTGAATCTGTATTCACTCTAAAAGCNACCCCTTTCGAGATCTTTTTATCTTTTGCATAAGTTCTAACAAATATATCGGTTGGATTCCATCCATTTGCAGCATCTACATCACANGGACATGCAGAAGATGCACANGTAAGATCTTTTAGNGCNCTAAAAAGTACGTAATCNCCNGGTCTTGACCAGGGCTCATCAAAGGTAGCAACGTTATTAGCATCAATTGCTGTGTTAAAAAATAAATTGATCGCTATCCAACCTTTACGCGGCTTAACATCATATTTTTCCAAAGAATTATTAAAATTTTCAGAACAATTAATATGNCCAAGATAACCCATATCTTCATAATATTTTGATGTACAAGCATAATTAAAAGTATCATGTCTACCAACAGTGTCTCTAACGACTTCAATNACAGGCTCATGACTTGCATCAAAGAATTTTGAGAATAAACCAGGCATTGGATAAGCAGCTCCCATAAATGTTCTGGTTGCTGTTGGATCAATTATACTTTCGATACNGTTATCCAATTTTCTTTTATCAAAAGCTAAAAAATCTGAACATTGCCTTCCACCTGGATCAATAATTTGAATATATTCTCCGGCTTTTACGTCGTAAGTTTCTGACGACATTCTTTTTACAAATGTTTCAGANATTGGATTATAAATTGGTTCCGGTAAAACGTACTGTTCTTCCTTAATGTCGAATTTATCTCTATGGATAAAAGTTGTTAANCTAGTTGCAGGATTTTGATTATGTACNTTCATTTCTTCTCCTGGAGAACCAACCATTAATATACATTTATCTTTCGATTTAAGAGTGATGGTCTGACCCATGGGACATTCACTATCAAATATTTTTGAAGATTTTGACTTACTTANTTCTAAATTTTTTTTTTTAAATAAATTAAGAATTTTTTGATCTTGNAAGATTGCTTTTTTTAAAAATTCTCCGTCTGAATTTTCTTTTAAATTTAGAATAGTAAGATCGCTTTTACCTTTTGAATTAAAAACAATTAATTCACAAATTTGTTTTCCCTCATCATTAACAATTTCAATTTTGTCATCTGGAAAAATTTCAAAAACATGAATTCCTCCTCCCTGAATTACATATCTTTCAACCCCAGGTGGCAATACCCGNAAGCCAGGGTTTTTTATTAAATTACTAGAAAGCGACATAATATAAAGTGTTCTATCTGTTTTGTTTTAAATATTATTATAATCTAAACGAGTTGACTATGCATTTAATTAGTCACATAATCGTTAAACTTAATATTAAGAAAGGGGAAAAAATGCGAAAAATAATATCGTTAATTTCTGCAGCTATAATATCAGTAGCAAGTTTTGCTGGTTTATCACATGCAGATAGCAAAAAACCCATCGTTATCCCAACTCATAACTGGTCAAGTCAAATTGTAATGGCTTACGTTATTGGTGGAATAATGGAAGATATGGGAAATAATGTTAAATATGTAAATGCTGACTCTCAAGCAGTTTACGAGTCTATAAGAATTGGTGACGTATCNATCTCACACGAAGTGTGGGAATCAGCTTTTGGTAAATCATTNACAACAGCATTAGATAAAGGTGGTTTGCTTGACTGGGGTGACCATGAAGCAAGAACTCTAGAGGATATGGGATATCCTAATTGGGTTGCTGAAAAAGGATTATGCCCAGGACTACCAGACTGGACTGCTTTAAAAAATCCAGACTGTGCTAAAAACTTTACAACACCTGACTCTCCAGATGGAAAAGGAAGAATGTTGGAAGGTCCACAAACTTGGCATGGTGACTTAATTCCACAAAGGGTTGACGCTTTAGGTTTAGGAGATCTTTGGTGGGTTAAATTTGCTGGAAGTGCTGATGCACTTTGGGCAGAGTTAGCAGCAGCTGAAAAAGAAGGAAGAGGAACAATTATCTTCAACTGGACGCCTAACTTTACAGATGGTGCTGGTTTTACATTTATTGACTTCCCTCCATACACAGCTGGTTGCAGACCAGAAGATGGTGGAGATGGTAAATGTGGTTCTCCTGATGGATACTTGAAAAAAGCAGTTCATGAGGATTTCCCAAAAACTCATCCAGATGCAGCAGCAGCGTTTAAAAAGATGTCATTCTCTACAAGTCAAATTGGTGCAATGGCAGCTTTAGTTGACGTTGACAAAATGACTCATGAAGATGCAGCTAAAAAATGGT